>JBGQIG010000013.1:0-17971 GCA_041498365.1 Terriglobia bacterium
TGCCGTGCCGTTGAACCTGGTGTTTGGAATCGCTGCCGCCTGGGTCATCGGCAAGTTCGAGTTTGTGGGCAAGAGTCTTTTGATCACTCTGATTGATCTGCCGTTTTCGGTTTCTCCGGTGGTGTCGGGCTTGATCTATGTGCTGCTGTTCGGCTTGCAGGGGCTGCTGGGACCATGGTTGGCCCGGCACGACCTGCAAATTATTTTCGCGGTGCCGGGCATCGTCCTGGCTACCATCTTTGTGACTTTTCCCTTTGTGGCTCGCGAGCTTATTCCATTGCTGCAGGCGCAGGGGCAGGAGGAGGAAGAGGCGGCCCTGGCCCTTGGCGCCAGCGGCTGGCAAACCTTTTTCCGCGTGAGCCTCCCAAACATGAAATGGGGACTGCTGTATGGCGTGATTCTGTGCAATGCCCGCGCCATGGGCGAGTTTGGCGCTGTATCCGTGGTTTCCGGCCATATTCGTGGACGCACGAACACCATGCCACTGCACATCGAAATTCTGTATAACGAATACCAGTTCACAGCCGCCTTTGCGGTGGCGTCTCTGTTGGCCTTGCTGGCTCTCGCCACCCTGGTGGTCAAGACGGTTGTCGAATGGAGAACGCGGCGTCAGCTGGCGGAATCGGCGCAGTGGAACGGAAATGAGCAAATCGTATGAGCATTCAGGCGCAAAACATCACCAAAAAGTTCGGGCAGTTCACCGCGCTTGACCGGGTAAATCTTGAGATTCCCTCCGGCGAGCTGGTGGCATTACTGGGCCCCTCCGGCTCCGGGAAGACGACTCTTCTCCGCATCATCGCCGGATTGGATTTCGCCGATTCCGGGACTGTGCTGTTTGATGGCGAGGACACTACCCACCGCACGGCACGCGATCGCCGGGTGGGCTTTGTGTTTCAGCATTACGCTCTCTTCCGCCACATGACGGTGTTTGAGAATATCGCTTTTGGACTCAGAGTCCGGCCCCGAAGTCAGCGTCCATCCAAGCAGCAAATCCAGGCCAAGGTCCACGAGCTGCTCAAGCTGATCCAGCTGAAGAATCTGTCCAGCCGGTATCCTTCCCAGCTCTCCGGAGGCCAGCGGCAGCGGGTTGCGCTGGCGCGCGCGCTTGCCGTCGAGCCCAGCGTACTGCTGCTGGACGAGCCCTTCGGTTCACTGGACGCCAAAGTCCGTCTGGAGTTGCGCCGCTGGCTGCGGCAGTTGCATGACGAAGTCCACATTACCAGTGTGTTTGTCACTCACGATCAGGAAGAGGCATTGGAAGTTGCCGACCGGGTAGCAGTGATGAACGAAGGCCGCATCGAGCAAGTCGGCAGCCCGGACGAGGTCTACCATCACCCTGCCACACCCTTCGTCTACAACTTTCTGGGCAATGTGAACCTGTTCCACGGCCGGATCGACGAGGAAACTCCCGCGATTCACGATGCCGCAACCGGCGAGCTGGTCTACGTACGTCCGCACCTGCTGGAGATTCATCGCCAGCCCAATGGCGGAAGCAATTTTCCCGCCACCATCAAACACATAAACTCGGCCGGCCCGCTGGTCAAGATCCAAGCTCTCACCGAGTGGGGGGCCCCGGTTCAGATCGAGATGTCCCAGGAGAAATTTCGCGAGCTGCAGCTGGCTAAGAACGAAGCTGTATTCATCATCCCTAAAGAGCTGAAGGTGTTTCACAAGAAGATTGTTTAGATCGCCTCCGTGTCAACCCGCGAAACCGGAAGGCGATGGACGAATCAACGCAACCGAGCTGTGTCCCTGATAAGCGGATATCTCGCCCTCGGTTCGCTGCGAACAATTCTCCCGAAATGAGCGGCCCCCACGGCCCAAGCCACATTCCAGTTCGGGTCTCGTCGTCCTTTTGCTGAAAGATGAGCTTCCCATTTTTGGATCATACGTTCGATGTTATCTTTGTGGTGGCTACCGATAACAAAACTGGCGATCAGTGATTCGTTGAAACTGGATCGCTGAGAAATCACACTCATGGACGTTCTCACCAAGCTTTTTGAGCAGCATTTCCATTCTCCAGTCGCGCGGGTGCAGCCGCTGCAGGGCCAGCTCGGCGGTTCGGGACGCAAGATCATCCGGCTTACCGGCGAAAGGCTCAGCGCGATTGGCATTCTGCATGACGTGCGCGAAGAGAACGTCGCTTTCCTCGAATTTTCCAGGCATTTTCGCCGGCACGGCCTGCCGGTGCCGGAAATCTATGCGGAAGACCTGAGCCAGGGCGCCTATCTCGAAGAAGACCTGGGGACCACAACCCTGTTTGAGTTTCTCTCGACAAATCGTGCGGGCGAGGACATTGCTCCCCAGGCGGTCACGGCATATCGCGAGGTTGTAACCGTGTTGCCCCGCTTTCAGGTCGAAGCTGGCCGCGATTTGAATTACAAAGTGTGCTATCCGCGCGCCAGCTTCGATCGCCAGTCCATCGCCTGGGATTTGAACTATTTCAAGTATTACTTTCTGCGGCTGGCCGGCATCCCCTTCAACGAACAAGCATTGGAAGACGATTTCGGCCGCTTGACCAAGTTCCTGTTGAGCGCCGGGCACGAGCACTTTCTCTATCGGGACTTCCAGTCACGCAACATCATGTTGCGCGACGGCCGGCCGTTTTTCCTGGATTATCAAGGTGGCCGCCAGGGCGCGCCGCAGTACGATATCGCGTCTCTTTTATACGACGCCAAGGCCGACTTGCCGCCGGCGCTGCGCCAGCAATTGCTCGATCACTATCTCGACGCGCTTGCCGGCTTCATCACGGTGGAGCGCGAAGCGTTCATGCGGCACTACTACGCCTACGTTTACGTCCGCATCATGCAGGCGTTGGGCGCGTATGGCTTTCGCGGCTTTTATGAGCGCAAAGCTCATTTTCTGCAAAGCGTGCCGTACGCGCTGAAAAACTTGCGCTGGCTGCTTCACAATGTGGAGCTGCCCATCGCCCTGCCCACGCTGATGGACGCATTCCATAGCATGCTGGGATCGGACAAACTACAGAGCCTGGCTTCCTCCGCGGAGAACCTGACGGTGCGGATTTTCAGTTTCTCGTTTCACCGGGGCTGGCCGAAAGACGAGACTGGGCATGGCGGCGGGTTCGTTTTCGATGGCCGCAGTCTTCCTAATCCCGGTCGTGAAGAGCGCTTCAAATCCCTCACCGGCAAGGACACGCCGGTTATCGATTATCTGAATCAGCAGGAGAGCGTGCACCAGTTTCTCGCCAGCGTCCTGTCGCTGGTGGAGGCCAGCGTGGGCGAGTATCAGCGGCGCGGCTTCAAGAGCCTGATGGTGTCATTCGGCTGCACCGGCGGCCAGCATCGCTCGGTCTATCTGGCGGAGCAGCTGGCCAGGCGTCTGCGCGGCAGGAACGGGGTGGAGGTAGTGGTGCGGCATCGCGAGTTGGAGAATGTGGGCGAATGAAAGCGATGATTCTGGCCGCCGGCCTCGGTACCCGCTTGCGCCCGCTCACCGATCGCCGCCCCAAGGCGCTGGTGGAAATCGCCGGGCGCACCATGCTGGAGATCACCCTTTCGCGCTTGCGCGCCTGTGGGATTCGCGAGGTGATCATCAATGTCCATCACTTTGCCGACATGATTCTCGAGTACTTGAGAATCCACGATAACTTCGGCATGGACATTGCGATCTCCCGCGAGGAGGTCCTGCTCGACACCGGGGGTGGATTAAGAAAGGCAGCCTATTTTTTTCTGGACGAGAATTCCAGCCGTTTCGAAGAGCCTTTCATTCTGCACAATGTCGATGTCATCAGCACCATCGATCTCCGGCGCATGCTGCAATTTCATGTTGACAATCAGGCTCTCGCCACCCTAGCCGTGCAGGACCGCGAGACTTCTCGATACCTGCTCTTCGACGAGCGGCTCCAGCTTTGCGGCCGAAGATCGGGACGCGATCAGAAACCCGAACTGGTTCGATCTTCAAGGAAGATGCAGGCACTGGCTTTTGCCGGCATCCACGTTATTTCCCCTCGTCTCCTCACGATGACAATTGAAGAGGGAGCGTTCTCCATCGTCACCTCTTATCTGCGTCTGGCTGGCCGCGGAGAAAAAATCCTCGCCTTTCGGGCCGATGAATATTATTGGCGCGATCTCGGCAAGCCGGAAAATGTGCTGCAAGCTGGCCAGGACTTGCAGCAAAACGTTCTTCTGCGAGATTTCCGCGAACCATAGCGGCAAAGATCCGTGACCAGCTTCACCTGTGGGGACCCGCCCTAACGGGTTCTTGAGATCGTCTCGCCGGCACGGACGGTCGACGGCACATCGCTTGGTTTTCAAGAGGATGCCCGGCTGTGCCGGAATCGGAAATCGCTGGCAGTTCGTCGACCACGCCGACTCCGGAGTTGGCCCTTTTGTCCTAAAGTCCGCTCGCCCCTTGCCGATGTACTAAAAAGTGGACGTAAGCAGAAGAATAGAAAAACCCTCGTCCGCGCTGAGGAAATGAGTGCCGCTTCATGAATAGCATACGTGCCCTTATCGTGGATGATTCCTCGGTTATGCGGAAGATTGTGGAGCGCTCGCTGCGCCAGGCCGGCATTGACCTCAAACAAGTATTTGAGGCTGGCAATGGAGCCGAGGCCCTCACTGTCCTGCAGGACAATCCCGTCGATCTCATTCTTTGTGACATTAATATGCCGGTGATGGACGGGTTGGAATTCGTCAAGCAACTCTCCACACTGGGGAGCGCGAAAGGCGTGCCCGTGGTCATGATCACGACCGAAGGCAGCGAGGCTCATGTGGTGCAGGCCTTGTCCTGCGGCGCCCGGGGCTACATCCGCAAGCCGTTTACCTCGGAACAGGTCAAGGAGCATGTCCTCCCCGTTTTGGCAGGAAAACTATGAAATCCGTGAACCCATTGCTCGCCCCCAGCGGCCGCCACGAGGAATGGACTCCGCTGCTCGAACTGGCGGCCCGGGAAGTCTTCGAACTCATGCTGGGCTGCAAGCTGACCATGCCCGAAACCACGACGGAAGCCGCTCTTGATATTACTTCCATGGTGGGAATGGCGGGCCAATTGTGCGGAGTGTTGAGCGTCCGTTGTGACCGGAAGGCAGCCGCGCTTATGGCTTCCAAGATGCTGGGCATCGACCTGGACAAGGTCGGCGCGGATATTGCGGATGCGCTCGGCGAAATCTGCAACATGGTGGCTGGCAACTTCAAGAACAAGGTTTCCGGTCTGGGTGACGGCTGCATGCTCTCCCCGCCCACAGTAATCACCGGCAACGACTATAATCTGCACTCCCTGGCGGATTCCCCTGGGCTTGAGATCAGACTGCTGTTTGAAAATATGCCCATGACCATTACCCTTCAGATCCACAGCTAACCTTCAGGCTCATGTCCTGATGGCGGATGACAATGTGGCGCCCCTGATTGTTTCTGACTCATGGAAGATCGGCCGAGAAGCGCCCACCGGTTACGTCTAGTTTCGCGTCACTGCCGCGCCGAATATGGTCGCTACCAGCTCAAAGACTTCTGCCACTGCGTCGTCAAGTTCGAATGTGAACCGCACCAGGTCCACACCCTCGAGGTCGCGGTGTTCCTTCTGGAGAATCGCCCACGCGGGGTCGTGCGCCAAATCTACTTTATGCCGCTCATAATATCCGTAACCCAATCCCCGCACGCGGCAGAGCTGATCGCTCAAGTGTACTAATGCCACCAGGGGCTGGGCTGTCGGGCTCAGCTCGGGCGCATGATGATGAGCGATCACCTGAATGATATCGTCGGCGAGGTGCCATTTCTCGGCCAGTGCGCGCCCGGTCTCGCAGTGGGTGAATCCCAAGGTGGCACGCTCCGCCTCGTCAAGCGGAATTTCTTCCTGCAGAGCGTGCTTGACCACCTTAGCGAATTCTCCGGAAAAGGCCATGCAGTTCACCAGAAAACCGATGTCGTGGAGCAGGCCCGCCATATAAGCCCTATCGCCATCAGCCGTGGCCAGCTTTTCGCTGAACTTCCGGCATACCATGGCGCAGCCCAGCGAATGCCTCCAGAAGACGGTTGGGTCCAGAGCCCAGTTCTTCGTGGGGAAGGCCTGCCCCAGGCAACAAGTGAGCAGTATGGTTTCGACCTTGCGTAGTCCCAGAGTGAGCACCGCTGCCTTGATGGTTTCGGGTGACTTCGCCAGGCCGAATAAAGGTGAGCTGGCCACGCGTAGGCATTGTGCCGCAATGGTGTTGTCATAAGACACCAACTTGACGACCTCTTCCAGCTTCACCCGCTCCGGGGGCGCATTCAGCAGCTTCAGCAGGGGCAGAAAAACTGCCGGGATGGAGGGTGTGGTCTCGATGCGCTTGACGCGCTCCCGAATCCTCGCGTTGACGGCTGTGGTCATAGCTTGCCACTCTTGAGGGATGGTTTCCAATATCCGATCGTCCCGGGAAAATGCACCAGGTGGAATTTGTCATTTAAATTCATCAGCGATTCAGAGGTCCCAAGGAAAAAATAACCGCCAAAATTGAGGTTGCTGAAGAAATGGTCGATCACCTTTGACTTCGAGGGTCCGTCGAAATAGATGAGCACGTTGCAGCAGAAAACCAAGTCCATCCCCTTCATGAAGAGCATCTTTGAATCATCCTGCAGGTTCAGGCGGCTGAAAGTAATCAGTTTCTTCACCTCGGGACGGACCTGCAGTTTTTTCTCGTCGATGGGCGAGAAATATTTGCGCTTAAAATACTCGGTGGTCGAGCGCAGTGCGTAATCGCCGTAAATGCCGGCCTTGGCGGCTTCAACCGAACGGTCATTCAGGTCGGTGGCAACAATCTCCACCGTCCAGCCCTTTAGCAGAAGCTCACTTTCCTCGAGCAGGTTCATGGCCAAGGTATAGGATTCTTCGCCGGTCGAGCATCCCGCACTCCACACCCGCAGCCTCTTTACCACCTGCTTGGTTCTTTCCGCCGCGATCTCCGGCAGGATCACCTTGCGCAGTGCATCGAGCTGCGGCGGACTGCGAAACAGGCACGTCTCGCCGATGGTGATCTCATTCAGCAGTTGCCGGAGTTCCGCTTCCCGGCTGGAATGCGCGGTCAGAAGGTCCCAATATTCCCGTGGGGTGCGAACTCCCACCTGTTTCATCCGCCGCCCACAACCGTCAGCCAGGAGATAGAGTTTTTCATCGAGCTGAAAAATGCCGCACACCTTGTACACCAGGTCGCGAATTTGGCGGAACACGGGGTCAATGGGTTCTTTTGCCTTGGCGGCAAAGGACGTAGTCGCAATTTGAGTGCGGTTGTCATTTTGCTCGAGGCTCCAGGTTGGCATATCTGTTCGAGGTGCCCGTGGCGCGCGGCGCCCGGCTCTGCAGCACCCGGCGCGTGATCTCCGGCGCCAACTGGTCCAGCGGGTAGACAGCATCCGCCTGCCCGGCTGCATACACCAGGCCGGGCATCCCCCAGACCACCGAGGAAGGCTCATCTTGAATAATCACCTCTCCGCCGGCTTCGCGGATCTGTTGCGCTCCCAGCACCCCGTCTGAGCCCATGCCCGTCATCACTACGCCCAGAACATTGGCTCGACAGACCTTGGCCACCGAGCGAAACAGCGGGTCAACCGCTGGCCGGCAGGAGTGCTCGGGGGGATCCTGATTGAGACCCAGCCGCCAGTTCACTCCGGCTGAGGCCACGGTCATGTGGAAGTTCCCCGGCGCAATCCAGGAGTGTCCAGACGAGAGAACTACGCCTTCACTGCCCTCTTCCACCGGAATCGCCGAGCGGCTCGCCAGGCGCTCCGCCAGCATGCGGGTAAAAATGGGCGGCATATGCTGCACCACGACAATGGGAACCGGGAAGTCTTTCGGAATGCGGGGCAAGACTTCTGCCAGCGCATTCGGACCTCCGGTGGAGGTGCCGATGGCCACAATTTCAACCCGCCGGTTGAGCGGCACACGAACCGGCACGGCGGGGCGGGGTGGCGGCAAAGACTTGAGTTTCGTGGAAACGCCGGCACACAGCGCCTTGATCTTGGGAATGAGCTCGGCGCGGATCGCTTCGATGGCCACGGCCGGGCTGCCGGTATTGCTCGGCTTGGTGGCATAGTCCGACGCGCCGAGGGTGAGCGCATCGAGGGTTGCGGCCGCACCGCGCTCGGTCAGGGTGCTGAACATGATGACCGGCAGTTTTGGATACAGCTTGCGCACCTCGGCAAGCGCCTCCAGGCCGTTCATCACCGGCATCTCAACGTCAAGCGTAATCAGGTCAGGATGCAGCTGCGAGATCTTGGCCAGCGCAATTCGGCCGTCACTCGCCGAAGCCACCACTTCCAGCTCCGGATCTTTGGACAGGGTGTCGCAGAGCAGCTTGCGGATCACCACTGAGTCGTCCACTACGAGAATGCGAATGGGAGCCATAGTGAGTCGTTTGTGTCAGATTTCGTAGCCCGCGCTGCGTATCGAGAGTTCGTGAGTCGGCAGAGCGCGCGGTGGCACATGCTGGGCGCGCAGCCGTCGAACGGGTCCATGCAGCACCCGGCGAAACGTCCGTAAGAAGATTTCTTCGACTCGTTCCGGCGACGGTGTACCGCAGGCGAACACCTGCCGCGAGGCCTCGTGCCCAAAGAGCACCGCCTCGCGGTAGAGCGAACCAATGGCGTCCTCGACCGGCCGGGTCTCGCGCCACTGCACCCAGGAGGCCACCTCGCGTTCGACCATGGCGTCCACCGCGGGAACGGCTGCGCGCCTCACGGCAAGCACCTGCTGGCGTTGCTCGCGAATTGCATCAATATCCGCCACGCGTAGCGCGGAGCCTGCTTCGGCGTTACGGGGCACGCCCGCATCCACCACCAACGGCGGATGCATCGGGCGGAGTTCGAGCAGCGAATCCAGCCTTTCGCGGCGCAGGATCGGCTCTTTCGCCGAAGTCGCCGCCACAATCACATCGGCTGAATCCAGTGCCCAATCCAACTGGCTCCACGCCAGGGCTTGTCCGCCGCAATGCTCAGCCAAAGATGCCGCTCCTTCGACACTGCGGTTGAGGAACGTCAGCTTACCCACTTTCCGTTTTGCCAGATTCCACCCGATGTCGCGTGCAATCTGCCCCGCGCCGATGACTAGAATCCGTGGTGCCTGTTCGTAGGTACAGCCCGCCACGTGGCGCGAGATCAGTTCGGCCAGTGCAGAGCCCAGACTGGCGGCACCGTAGCTGATGCGGGTTTCCGCGCGGGCTTGCTTGCCGGCGCGGATCGCCTGCGCGAATGCCTGGTTAAGGTGCGCCCCCATGGTGCCGGCCTCGGCGGCAATTCCGGCGGCTTCTTTTATTTGGGAAAGGATTTGCCGATCACCCAAAACTGCCGAGTCCAGTCCGCAGGCCACGCGGACCAGGTGCCGCACCGCCTCTGACCCGCTGAGCTGATACCGTCGGCATTCCGAGTTCAGGATGGGAGCGCGCGGGCGCAGCCTGGGCAAGTATGTGAGCCACTGCTCGACAACGGCGGCCTCTCCTGGCGCCACCAGGTAGAACTCGGTGCGATTGCAGGTGGAGAGAACCGCGGCTTCGCAACCGGTCATGGCCATCGCGTCGTGGAGCAAGGCGGCGGCTTCGGCGGGTTGGAAGCTGAGGCCTTCGCGCACCGCCACCGGCGCGGTGCGGAAGCTCACTCCCAGCAGGGACAGTTCTTTCGCGGGTGCCATGAAGTTCCTTCCCATCCCGGGGCTCAGAACTTATACCGTTCTACGAGTTCGCGCAGCGAGGTCGCCAGTTTGGAGAGTTCGGCTGCGGCTTTTTGGGCGTCGACGGCTCCGCGAGACGTGCTCGACGCGGCCTCGGTTACGCCCGCAATATTGCTGGTGATCTCACCACTGCCTCGCGCCGCTTCGCTGACGTTGCGGGCCATCTCGTTGGTAGTGGCGTTCTGCTCCTCGACCGCAGTGGCGATGGTGTTGGAGATGCCGTTGACCTGGTTGATGACCTCGCTGATCGATGCAATCGCCTCCACCGCCGCTTTGGTGTCGGTCTGAATGGCTTCGATCTTGCGGCTGATGTCCTCGGTGGCCTTGGCGGTTTCCTTGGCCAACTCTTTGACTTCGTTGGCCACAACCGCAAAGCCTTTACCCGCTTCCCCGGCGCGCGCGGCTTCGATGGTGGCGTTCAGGGCAAGCAGGTTAGTCTGCTGCGCAATCGAGGTGATGACCTTAATCACCTGACCAATTTCGGTGGAGGAATCACCCAGCTTGGACACGGTGGTGTTGGCAGTTTCCGCGACCTTGACCGCGGAGGTTGCCACTTTGGCCGCCTCGGTGGCATTCTTGGCAATTTCCTTGATGCTGGCGCCCATCTCTTCCGCTCCGGTAGCCACCGTTTGGAGATTCTGGCTGACCTGCACGGTCGCGGTGGAAACCACCTTCGCCTGGGCCGAAGTCTCTTCCGCATTGGCGCTCATCTGCTGGCTGTTGGAGGAAAGTTCTTCGGAAGCGCTGGCCAGAGACTGAGCATTCTGGCCAATGGCGGCAAAGCCGGTTCGCAAGTTCCCCAGGAACTTCGACAATCCCTGTCCCATGAGTCCGACCGCGTCGCTGCCCAGTACCGTGATCTCCTTGGTGAGATCACCCTCGGCCGCGGCAGTCACCACTTTCAGAATGCTGTCGACCTTCTGCTGTAATTCCACCGCCGCTGCCTTTTCCCGCTCCGCCGATTCCTGCACCTGCTTTTCCGTGGCCACTCTCGCCGTGATGACTTCCCAGTTCAGCATGTAGCCGGTGCAGTTCTTGTCCTTGTCGTAGATGCCGCAGACCTGCAGGTCGAGGGTTTCGGGGCCGACCGCGATTCGCGCCCGGTGCGGGAGGTTCTTGTCGTTGGCCAGCAATCTCCGCTGGTGCGACGGATCTTTATGAAAGATATCGATCGACTGGCCGACAATCTGCGCGACTTTGACCGGCAAGTATTGTTCCAGAGTCTGCAGCGTCTTGCTCGA
This sequence comes from Terriglobia bacterium, assembly GCA_041498365.1. Lineage (GTDB taxonomy): Bacteria > Acidobacteriota > Terriglobia > Terriglobales > Acidobacteriaceae > JAIQFF01. The sequence goes on from JBGQIG010000013.1 coordinate 10,893, forward strand.
CGCCGGGTTCATGTATTGGATTTTCAGGTTCCGATCGGCATAAATGATATTGGTAGGCGAATTTTCCACCATGGCGGAAATGCGCGCCATTTCCACCCGCTCGGCGACCTGTTGCGTGATGTCGGTGGCGTATTTCACCACTTTGAAGGGCTTGTTGTCGGCGTCCAAAATCGGGTTGTAGGAGGCCTGGATCCAGACTTCCCTGCCGCCTTTGCCGATGCGCTTGTATTCCCCCGCCTGATACTCGCCGCGGTTCAGCTTGGCCCAGAACTCGCGGTAGTCGTTGCTCTGCCGGTAGGCTTCGTCCACAAATATGCTGTGGTGTTTGCCCTTGATCTCGTCGAGGGTGTAGCCCAGGGCTTTAAGGAAGTTGTCGTTGGCCGCGACAACGGTCCCGTCCATCTGGAATTCGATCACCGCCTGCGACTTGCCGATCGCGGCCAGCTGGCCGCTGTTGTCGGCCGCCAACCTTACCCTCTCCGTCACGATCTCCCAGGCCACCAGCGCGCCGATGTAGTTCTTGGCATCGTCGTAGACGGCGCTCACAATCAGGTTGAGGGTCTCCGGCCCGAGGCGGATGTCGGCCCGGTGCGGCAAGTTCTTGGGATCGGCCAGTATGCGGCGCTGATAGGCCGGGTTCTTGTGGAAGATGTCGATGCAGGCGCCAATCATGTCGTCAACCTTGATGGGCAGCAGGTGCGCCACTTTGGTCAGCGTGGCGCGCGACGCCGGATTCATATACCGGATGATCAGATCGGTGTCCGCACGGATAAAATTCAGCGGACTGTTTTCCATCATCTGCTCGAAGATGCTGGCTTGGCTGTGAGCCGCCTTGGGTCCTGCAGCAGCGCCGTTTCCGGCAGCCTTCTTGCTCGCTTGTGTGGCAGTAGCCATGTTCGATTCTCCTTATTGAAGCGTTCTAGTGTTTTCTGGTATCTGGCGAACTTGTTGTGGGCCTCGTCACGATGTCCGGTTGCAGCGACGCAACTGCCTTCATCACTTCCCCGATCAGCGGCTTCGAGACTTTGAGTGCGCCAAGCGTGCCCCACAGGTGCTGGGCGACACGCTGGAAATGTCGTGGTTCGATCTTCATTTTGGCGTGGGCAGGCTTCATGGCCTTGCCTTTGTATTCAGCGGGGCCGCCGAAGGCCTGCACCATGAACTGGGTCTGGCGCAACTTGAGCCAGGTCATGTTCGTGTGCGCGAAGAATGGTTTCAGTTCCTCATCAACCAGCACTCGTTCGTAGAACTGTTCCACAGTTGCGACGATGGCCTCCCGGCCGCCCAGTCGCGCGAACAGCGAGCCGGCGGATTCCAATGCGGGAGCTGCTTTGGTCGTCATGTTTTCACTCCTCCAGTTTCTAGGTCACCATGTAACTGGTGACGTAATTCAAACTGCGCAGGGCCACGAAGGTCAGGCCCACGGCGAAGTGCCATTTGCGCGAACCCGCTTGTCCAGCTAGAACGCCCCTGCCCAGCAGAATCATGACTACGTAGCACAACAGAACTCCCACCGAAATTCCGGCATGGAACCAAAGCATGGGACTGACCCGGGCCACGACCTTCTCGACCGCATGCCGTGAAACCTCGATGTAAAGCACCAGCAGCAGGTCGAGCACAAAGGCGGAAATCATCAGGCGCAGATGGAGCTGGGGCCGGCGATGGCGTAACCACAGTCCCACCGCCAGCAGCACCACGACCAACGAGGATGCAACGTGCAGCATTCCTAGGAGCTCCTTCCTTCCGCAGCCACACTGGGATCACCCACGTTTACCGCGCGTTCCGTGTCCAGCACCAAGAGCAGGCGTTCGGGCAATTTATGAACGCCGCGAATCATTTCTCGCGCCATCCCCTTCAGCGTTTCCGGCGGCTTCTCGAAAGTCTTTTCCTCGACCTCGATGACGTCACCGATTTCGTCCACCAGCAGGCTGAGCGCGCCCTCGTTGGTGCGCACCACCACATTCATCGGCAGCTGGCCCGCGGGACGTTCGGACATGCCCAGGCGCCGGCGCAGATCGATGGCGGTGACGATTTGTCCGCGCAGGTTGATCAGTCCGCGGACCACTTGGGGAACCAGCGGGACGCGGGTCATTTCCTGATAGCGGATCACTTCCTGCACCTGCTGTACGGGCACGCCGAAATAGTGCCCCTCGAGAAAAAAAGTGCAGAATTGTTCGTTTTGCGCCATGCCAGCCTTCCGTCCTTATGCTCCAGCCGCTTTCGCAAAAAAGCGGGGATTCGCCGCCTGTACCACGGCCTGCACATCGAGCAGGTCGGTGACCCGTTGCTGCACCACCGCCGATCCCAGAATCCCGGCCCGCTCGGCCGGACGCTCCAGCACGAATTCTTCTTCCACAATGTCGAGGATGCGCTCGACCACCAGGCCGACGCTGCGTCCTTGCTCGGCGTACACCACCACCTGCAGCGACGCTTGCGGGTCGACGACGGTTTTGCTCGAGCCTCCGGACTGGGCGTTCTCCGCGAGCTCGACGACCTCGGAGACCCGGATCAATGGCATGATCTGGCCGCGATACTGCACTACTTCTTGATGGCCGGTGTTCTCCACCGCGCTGCGGGCAAATTCCTCCAGCCGCGCCACCAGCGCAAGCGGGATCGCCATCCTTCCCTTTTCACCGGTCTGGAATAACAGAAGGGTTTGCCGGTTGCCCGCAGACTTCTCCCCTGCAGATCGTTCCTTCTCCGCTCCGGCGCGATCGTGGACCTCGCTGATCACATTGGCCCGCTGCGCCAGTCCCAGTGCGTCCAGGATGAGCGCGACCTTTCCGTCCCCCATGATGGTTGCGCCGGCGAAGGTGTTTACCCCCTTGAGCTGTTTGCCCAGGGGCTTGACCACGATTTCTTCGGTGTCATTGATTTCGTCCACCACCAGGCCGAACTGCCGGTCATCGGCTTGCAGCACCACGATGTTGATCGCCTGGGTTGCTTCTCCTGCTTTTTTTTCAGCGCCCACGCGCAGCTCGCGGTCCAGGTACACCAGGGGCAGCAGGCGGCCACGCAACCGATACACCGGGGCACCCTGCACCATTTCAATGCCTTTGCTGGCGTGGTCGGCTTCGATCCGCACCAGCTCCAACAAGCTCACCTGGGGAATGGCATAGCGATCGCCGCAGCAAGTCACCACCAGCGCCGGGATGATGGCCAAGGTCAGGGGAATTTTGACGCGAACGGTGGTGCCCCGGCCGGCGGTTGAGTGCACATCCACCGTGCCTCCGATCTTCTCGACGTTGGTCTTCACCACATCCATACCTACGCCACGGCCGGATACGTTAGTTATCTTCTGTGCCGTAGAAAATCCGGGCAGGAAGATCAAATTGAAAATTTCCCGCTCGGGCATACGGGCCGCCTGCTCGGCTGTGATCACTCCGCGCTCCACCGCCTTTTGGCGGATGCGCTCCCCGTTCAGGCCGGCGCCATCGTCGCTGATCTCGATATTGACCTGCCCGCCTTCATGGAAAGCGCGCAGAACCAGGCGTCCCGTGGGATCCTTCCCCACCTTCACGCGGTCTTCGGGAAGTTCGATACCGTGGTCCACGGAATTGCGCACCAGGTGAGTGAGTGGGTCTTTGATGGCCTCGATGATGGTCTTGTCGAGTTCGGTTTCTTTACCCTCCATCTCGATGTTTACCTGCTTGCCGCAATTAAGCGCGACGTCGCGCACCGTCCGCGGGAACTGCGCCCAGATGTTCCCGATGGGCTGCATGCGGGTCTTCATGACTTCTTCCTGCAGCTCGGTGGCGATCAGGTTCATACGCTTGGAGACGGCCTGAAGGCTGGTGTCTTCCGAGGTGTTGGCGAATTGCAGAAGCTGGTTGCGCGCCAGCACCAGCTCGCCGACCAGCGTCATCAGCTTGTCCAGCAGGTTGACGCCTACGCGAATGGTCTCGGGCGCCGAGTCACGGGGCTTTGTTTCCGGGGCTTGCTGAGGAACAGGAACGTCCTCCGGTTTAGCAAACACTGGTGTCACGGTGAGAAGGTCTTCGGTTTTCAGTGGGAATGACGATGCATCCGGCTTCTCCAGTCTCTGCAAATCGACCTGGGGCTCCGGAGATAGTGGCGCGACGACAGTTGAGGCCCGCCCAGAATCGTCCGCGCCGGACGTTTGCAGCCGGGTAAGGGTTTCCCGCAGTTCGGGATAATCCGCATCACCATCCTGGCCGGTCGCTTGAATCTCGCGCAGCATCTGGCGGACCGCGTCCACCATGCTGAGCAGCGCCGTGGTGATTTCCGGATTGAGCGTAAGCTGCCCGTCCCGGAGGCGCGTCAGCAGGTTCTCGCCGACGTGTGCGACCTTTTCCAGCTTGTTGAAACCCAGGAATCCGCATGTGCCCTTGATGGTGTGAATAGTCCGAAACACGCCCGCCAGAGCTTCCTTGTCCTTCGGATTCTTTTCCAGACCGACCAGGTCCCGGTCCAATCGGTCCAGGTTCTCATAGCTCTCGACCAGGAAATCCTTGACGATGTCACTCTCGCTCATCGTTGGCGTTCCTTTCCAAATCGTAGATTCTGTGACGGGGGTGCTTGCCGCTGCCTGCGCTCGCGCGTCGCTTGGGGCGAGCTCTCCGGGTATGGGTAGGGCCTCATGTCAGGGTTTCACTTTGAAGGAACAGTTCTCTATTTCTCTATCGTCCGTCCGGCAATTCTCATTAGGGACTTTGACCACCTTCACCTTCTATGGGGTGAAGGACGAAGTGCTTGAACCTGCCGTGGAACGACCTGACCACCCTCTCATTTGCTGAAAACAAAGAGTCAGGTGCACCGAAGAGCGTCTCCCGCAAAATGAGGGGACTAGAAGAAACCTGCAGTAGTCGCCCGCGTTACGCAGCGCGTAGTCGCCACAAATGCCAGCTCCTTGGCGTACGGAAAAACAAAAATCCACTTTCAAGGCAGGGGTAGACGCTGTTTACTGCGGCGGGTCGTCTCAGCAGGTCGGAATGGCCGTCAGGGCAACTGAGAGGAAAACTGTAAGTGGTTTCCCACCAATGGATGAGTGGCGGAGGGAGAGGGATTCGAACCCCCGGTACCCGTTAAGGTACAGCGGTTTTCAAGACCGCCCGTTTCAACCGCTCACGCATCCCTCCGCGCCGGACTGAAATAATTATAGCTTGTTGTTATCTGCCAGCACGGCTTCCTGGTTTGAGCAATCTCATGGGCGTGATGTATAAGACAATGCCTATGAGACAAGTATCTCTCTTGCTTGCGGTGGTTGTTGTCATCGGCTGCATTGTTACTCGTGGTGGGGCTCAGACTTCTGCCAAGCCTGCCGACGATGGTCCCAGCCTGGCGAGCCGCGTCGCTGGGTTGCGGAGGCACGAAGGTTTTTTCCCCTACTACTGGGACGAGAAGAAGGGCGACATTCTGTTTGAACTGTCGCCGGCTGCGCTGGGCGGAGAGTTTCTTTATTTCACCGGGCTGGGCAGTGGAGTCGGCTCTACGGAGGTTTTTGCCGACCGGAGTTCTTTTGGGGCGGGTGCGGTGTGCCACTTCCGGCGGGTTGGGATGCGCGTGCTGGTGATTCAGGAAAATACCGGCTTTCGCGCCCCGGGAGGCGCTGCCGAGTTGCAGCATTCCGTGGAATACAGTTTTCCGGCGTCTGTGCTGGCCTCGCTTCCGGTGGAAGCGGAGCAGGATGGGACGGTGCTGGTCAACGCCGGCGTTTTGCTGGTTCGAGACGCGTTTGATCTGCTCTCGCAACTGCGGCGACCGACTCGTGCGGTGGGAGGCGCGCTGGTGCGGGAACAATCGTCCCGGGGGACGGACTGGCGGTTGGAGAAGGACCGCAGCGTACTTGATCTGGAACACACTGGGAATTTCCCGCTCAACACGGAAGTGGAAGCGTTACTGACCTTCGCTACGGATTCTGAGAGCGATCTGAACCAGCCCGATCCGCATACCTTGAGCGTCCGGGAACATCATTCGTTTGTGGCCATGCCCAGCCCCGGATATGAGCCGTTGGAGCAGGATCTCCGGGTGGGATTTATCAGCGCCAGCTTTCAGGATTTCTCCCAGCCTTACGATCGCGCGCTCACGCGTTACCTGGTCAACCGCTGGCGCTTGCTGAAAAAAGACCCGAACGCGGCGCTGAGTGAGCCGGTCAAGCCCATCGTTTTTTATCTGGACCACGCCATTCCGGAGCCGGTGCGCTCGGCGGCAAAGCTGGGCGCGTTGTGGTGGAATGCAGCGTTTGAGCAGGCGGGATTCAAGAACGCGCTGCGCATCGAAGATTTGCCCGAGGGGGCGGACCCGATGGACATCCGCTATCCGACCATCCAGTGGACGAACCGCTCCGGACGGGGATGGTCGGTGGGGCAGAGCCACATCGATCCGCGCACGGGTGAGATTATTCACGCTGTGGTTCAGCTCGATTCCCATCGCATGCGGACCGTGAACAATTACTGGCAGTCGACCATCCCCTCCGGCCGCGACGCTGCTGATGAGCCGGCGCTGGATACGTTTGCCGCACTCGATAACCTCGACCCGCAAACCAGCGAAGAGCAGGTCATGATGAACCGCCTGGCCCTGCTCACCTGCCACGAAATGGGCCATGTGCTTGGACTGGATCACAACTTTGTGGCCAGTACCTTCGGGCGCGGATCGGTCATGGATTACTTTGCGCCGCGGGTGCAGATTCGCGCCGACGGCACCGCCGATCTTTCCAATGCCTACATGCAGGGAACCGGCAGCTACGACCGCTTTGCCATTGAGTGGGGTTACAGCCAGGGGAAACCGGGCAGCAGCGCGGAACAGGAACATGCGCGTCGCGATGCCATCGTGAGTGCGTCGATCGCGAAGGGAATTGTTTGGGGAAACTACTCGGATCCGCGCTGGAATTCCTACGATGACGGGCCCGATCCGGTGACCTGGCTCAAGCAAGTTCTGCCCGTACGGGATGCATTGTTGGCCCACTATGGACCGCGAATGCTGCGGGCGGGCGAGCCGAATTCGATGCTGACTTCGCGGCTGCCGCTGGTCTATCTGTTCCATCGTTACGCCCTTGGAGCAGCGATTAACGTGGTGGGAAGCGCCAAAGTGCCGCTCTCCCTGGCGGGTGACGGGCAGCA
>JBGQIG010000014.1:0-17768 GCA_041498365.1 Terriglobia bacterium
CAATTTCCGCCCAACCAGCCATGCTCAAATCTCGATGATCATGTCATCCAGGCGGGTGGGATAACTGTTCAATATTTCCCCTTTGTCCTTGCGCACCACGACGGTGTCCGAGTGCCGAAAACCGCCCCAGTCCGGATCGTAGACGCCTGGTTCGCAGCTGAACGTCATGCCCTGTTGCAGCACGGTCTTGTCCCCCTCGGCGATCCACGGCGATTCGTGGCCTTCCAGGCCGATTCCGTGGCCGGTACGATGCTTCAGGAATTTCTCGAAGCCCGCCTGGCGGATTTTATCCAGACTCTTCTTATCTACCTCCTCGGCCACGGCGCCTTCTTTCAGGCTCTCGGCTCCAATATCGTGCGCAGCCAGCATGGCATCGAACAGACGCCGGGCGCGGTCGCTCGGCTTGCCCACACTGAATGAACGCTCGCACTCGACGTTGTAACCTCCCACCTGCGCCCCGAAGCTCAGGATCAACGCATCTCCCGCTTTCAGCCGATCCTGGCTCGCCATGGCATGCGGGATGGCGGAGCGTTTGCCGAATGGCACCAGTCCACCGAAGGGAGGTTCGATGCCCACGCCGACCACATCGTGCAATTCCTTCGACATCTTGTAGGCGACCGCGTCAGCAGTCACTTTCAGGATTTCGTCCTCGCTCACGCTGCCGTTGCGCTGCACGAACTCGCGGCCGGCCTGGACCTTGAAATCGGCGAAATACATGGCCCGCCGCATGATGCGCACTTCATCTTCGTCTTTCACCTGACGGAGATTCTCAATCAGGTCTCCCGCGTCCACAATCTTGGCTTTGGGCGCGCCCAGCTTCATTTGATGCAACCGCCCCGGCCGAGGCTCCTCCACTCCGATTCGCGCTCCACCCAAACCGCGCTTAGCTACTCGCTCAAAGATCCAACGCACCCGATTGACCGGCCCGGGAAAATCGAAATAGGATTCGTAGTCTTTCACCCACCAGAGCTTGACCTGATCGATCTCGAGTTCGGGAATGAACAGCGCCGGGTCCCCCGATTCCCGAATCAACGCCGCGATAGGACGCTCGGTCGGCAAATGGAAATATCCCGTGGTGTAGATAATGTTGGTTGCATCCAGGAGGAGCAGCGCATTGAGCTTGCGCTCTTTCATTTTCTCCTGCACTTGACTGATCTTGCGCTGGTACCAGTCCGGCTGCAGCCGGTCGTGCGGACTGGTGTCCGGCATGGCGGTTGCCATGCGCAGAAACCGCATCCTACCCAGTTTGCTTACGTCAGTCGTAATGCTGAGCGCCGCCATACCCGATAGCGTGCGCATAAACTCCCTTCGGTTTGCCATTGAGCCTCCGCCCAGCACACTATGTTAAGAGATCAGAAGCGCCTTATCTTAGCCTACCCGGCCCGCCTGCGGCACGGCGGTGGACAACCGTGAAGGCGGTTTATACACTTTCTAGGGCCAGATTCCTAAGCTAGCGCCTACTATGCGACTCATCACTTTTGAAGACCCAGTTCGGCAGTCCCGCATCGGTGCGCTGACCGCCGACAGCCGTGTCGTCGATCTGCATTCCGCCTGCGCACTTTACCTGCGCGACGTCGAGAACGAGAGCGCTTTCTACCGTCTGGCCGACGCCTTGGTTCCGCCCAACATGCTCGAGCTTTTCGCCGGTGGCGACACCAGCCTGGAAGCGGCGCGCAAGGCGTTTGATCACTCACTGCAGAATGATGCCGCGCCCGGGCCCCGCGGAGAGCCCATCTTCTACTCTGCCGACGAGATTACTCTCAAGGCTCCGATCATCCCCAGGAAGTTTTTTCACACCGCGGGCAATTTCCGCGAGCACCACGAGGAAGCTACCAAGGCAGGCTTTTCGCATCCGGTGATGCCGTGGATTGTGTTTTTCCAGAATGTGGACGCCATCATCGGCCACGACGAGCCGGTAATCTATCCCGAACACCTCACCCAGGAACTGGACTACGAACTGGAACTCGCGGTGGTTTTGAAAAAGAGCGGTAAGCATTTCACACCCGGAGAGGCAGCCGATTACGTGGGTGGCTATGTGATCTTCAATGACATTACGGCCCGTGACATTCAGCGCCGCGAGATGAAGTCGGGAGTATTTAGCTTTTGCAAAGGGATCGATACCTTCTGCCCCCTGGGGCCGTGGATCGTAACCGCCGACGAGATTCCCGATCCGCACAACTTGGCCATGGAACTGCGGGTAAATGGCGAATCTCGGCAGCGTTCGCATTCCAGCAAGATGTCGGTGAAGATCCCAGAAATTCTGTCGCACTATTCACCCATGGGCTACAGTGCGGGCGACGTGGTTTCGACCGGCACGGTGTCCGGCGTGGCAGCGTTCAGTGGCGATCCCAAAGCCTGGTATCTGAAGGTCGGCGATGTAATGGAATGTGAGATCGAAAAAATTGGCATCCTGCGCAATCGCGTAATTTCGTGGGAGGAAGCCTATGGGCACAAGGCGGCCGCGATGGCGACACAGGAAACTCTGAAGTAAGTCTAACCACGGAGCCACGGAGTCACCGAGAAGAACAAGTCTTTGAATTGCTTTCTCTGTGCCGCTGTGGTGAAAAGATCTGAATCCACGACACTCATGACTAACAACTCTAAAGTCTGGGTCAGCGAACTCAACGCACGGCCTGAAATTCGCTCCGCCTTTCCCCGCACCAAGGTCCGCTTCTACGACACCACATTGCGTGACGGAGAGCAAGCCGTCGGGGTAGTGCTTTCGCCACAGCAAAAACTGGAAATCGCCCGCAAGTTGGACGAGCTCGGTATCAGCCGAATTGAAGCCGGTTTCCCGAAGGTCTCTCCGGAGGATGCAGAGGCGATCCAGTTGATGCAGAAGGCCAATCTGAAAGCGGAGCTTTGGGGCTTCTCCCGTGCGGTCCGCGGCGATGTTGAAGAACTGGTGCGCCTCGGCCTGTGCGCGTCGGTGATCGAATCGCCTACGAGCGATATCAAGTTAAGAGCTTACGGCATCTCCCGCGAGGAAGTGCTCAAACGGATTGTCGACGCTGTCAGCTTCGCCAAAAAGAATGGGATCACGGTCGCGTACTTCGCAGTGGACGGGACACGCACTGACCTCGACTTCCTGAGAAGGGTCTACCTCGCCGCGCTGGAGGCGGGTGCCAGTGAAATCGTCGTAGTCGATACCATCGGAGCCTGCGGCCCCGAAGCGGTAGAACTCCTGGTTCGCGAAGTCTGCCAGTGGGTGGGGCCGGACATTCCGGTGCACTACCATGGACACAACGATTTCGGTATGGCCACAGCCTGCGCTGTCGCCGCTGTGCGGGCCGGGGCATCCTGGATCCAGGGCACGATCAACGGCATGGGGGAGCGCGCCGGCAATGCCGATATCGGAGAAATTGCGCTGGCTTTACACTGTCTCTACGACGTGCCAGTCGTTCTGGATTTGACCAAAGCGCGCGAAGTTTCAGAAGTCGTATGCAAAGCTGCGGGCTATACGCTTGAAGCCTGGAAGCCACTGGTTGGCAAAAATCTTTTCATGCGCGAAAGTGGTGCGGTAGCCAGCCAATTCCACATTCCGGAGGCCATCGAACCGTATTCCTCGGAACTGGTGAACGCGAAACGCACCATCGTGTTGGGAAAGAAGAGCGGACTGGATAGTATCGATCTGAAGTGTCAGGAACTGGGAATTGCTATCACGCCCGAGCAGCGCGCGCCCGTTCTTGCCGCAGTGAAGAAGCGGGCGATAGCCAAGCGCGGATTACTCACCGATGAGGAGTTTCGCGAAATCGTGGCGGGACAGGGTGTGGCTGCGAGTCCGGCGGGAAAGACCTAGTCGCAGAAACTAGCGTTTGAAATGTGGCAGCACCGCCTCTCCAAACAACTTGGCCTGCCCGGCGCGATCGTCCCCCAAGATTTCCAGCATGATGTGAGTGCAGCCCGCATCGCGGTATTCCTCGATGCGCTGGATACATTCTTCCGGCGTTCCGGCAATGGCGCAGACTTTGCGGAGGATGTCGTCCGTGACCGCCCTTGCCGCCGCCTTTCGCCCACCCTTTTCCATCGCGTCGGCGATTGGCCGCAGTTCATCGAAGGTCAAGCCCGCGCATTCCAGCAAGACGTCGGCTGATCCCTTAATGTTCTGAACTTTGTTGGCCAGATACATGGCTGCCTGCTCGCGGGCGCCTTCCTTGCCCTTGGCCGAGTCGCGCCCGATGCTCCCGACGATCACCGAGCCGAGAACCAGCGTGGAAGGGTCCTTCCCGGCTTTATGGGCACCCTCCTCCATATTCTTGCGCGAGTAGCGCACAAATGCCGGCGTGGTAATGCTGGCAGTCAGCAATCCGTCGCCCACTACACCTGAGATCTTCTGCAGCACCGGCCCCGTTCCGGCAACATAAATTGGAGGGATACCACGCGGCGTGTGCGCGTCCGGCTTTAGCGGCGGGACACTGGCTTGGAACACCTTGCCTTCGTACCGAAAGGCATCCCCCTTGAGCACGCCTTTGACGATCTCAATGCTTTCGCGCATCACCGTCGCCGGACCCACTTTCTCGCCTTCGCCTTCGCCGATTTCTTTCATGAAAATCTTGGAAGCGCCCAAGCCCAGTAGAAAGCGATCGCCTGCGAGGTCCTGCATGACCCGCGCTTCCATCGCAATCTGTACCGGATGACGGGTGTACGGAGAGATGATGCCCCAGCCCAGCTGAATGCGGGTGGTCTGGGCGGCGATGACCGCCAACACCGCTGTCGATGAACGCACTTCAAAAGAATGCTTGCGCCACCACGGGTACGCCTCCGCAATCCAGAAGGTGTCGAAACCGGCTTGCTCGGAGGCTTTGGCCATGGCAACGGTTTCCTGCACCGGCTCCATGCTGAGTTGCAGGACACCTATGTTGAATGGGATCGTCATGCGTTCGTGATCACCTGGCTTTCAGCTGGCGGCCTTTGATTTCTAAAAACCCAGTTCCGAGATTTTGGTTCTCAGTTCTCAGGTCTAATCCGGATCCTTCCACGAATGCTCCAAGCCTTTAATCAGTTCCCACATCGCCTGGTTCAGCGGAGTCGGCACCCCAAGCTTCTCGCCCCACTTCACAATGGCGCCGTTCATGAAATCGACTTCGGTCTGACGTTTGGCGAGCACGTCCTGCAACATGCTGGCGCGGTGCTTTCCGGGTGCGTTGGCGCCCTTCTGTACCAGTTGCCGGGGATCGCCATGGAGCGCAACCCCCAGTTTCTTTGCGACTGCCTCGCCTTCGGCAATCAGGTCGCTCGAAAGCTGTCCTGTAGGTTCAAAGCGTGTGGCCGCGCCATGATGCAGCAGCGTCAGCGCACCGACCGGATTGGTGGACGCATTGAAAATCAGTTTCGTCCACTGCGCTCCACGAGCGTCCTTGAGTGCGATCGTATTCATGCCGGAACGTGTCATCAGCCCAGCCAGCTCTTGCACCTTGCTCATGGAAGTCTGGGTGGGTTCGAATGGACCGACCCAGGTATCGCCCTTGATGTCGTAGCCGATGTGTCCGGGCGCGATGGCGTGACCGGCGGGAAACGTCGTGCCCCGGATCACATACTTCACATGCTCGGCGATGATTTCTTCGTTGCCCACGCCGTTCTGCACCGAGCACACCGCGCTGTTGTCGTCGAAGATGTGCGCCACCTGCGCGATGGCGTTCCGGGTGTGGATCGCCTTGGTCGCGACGATCCCGTAGTCACAACGTGGGAGGGCAGTGGCGTTACTGGTTGCTTTCAGCTGGGCAGTGAAATCCGCCGCGCCAGAGAGTCGAAGCCCATTCTTCTGAATTGCGTCCGTGTGTTCCTTCCAGAGATCGTAAGCCCATACTTCTACCTCGCCTGCCTTCGCCAGGTGCGCGGCAAACAGGCTGCCCACGGCCCCACAGCCGATTACGCAAACTTTCATTTTGTGGTTGTCCTTACAGATTGAGTCGTGCTCGGCAACTCTCGTCCGGTGAAAAACTTCCACGGGACGTCAGCCAGGCACTCGCCCTCGGCCCTGCCGATACGATAAGTGTCCTGGGTATAGAGGCAGACCTTACCGTCTGTGTCTACCACCTGGGGATGAAGTGAGAAGATCATGTTCTCCTCAAGCTGCGCGTCGCTCTTGGCTCCGATCGCAGGATACTCGAGCATGGTCGCTCCAATGCTATGGCCGGAGAGGTGTCCCAAAGCGAAGCCATGTTTCGCGAACGACTGCGCGACCGCGCGATGAACATTGCTGGCCAGTTCGCCCTCACGCATGAGCTTTCTCGCCTCCTCCAGCGCGTGCGGATACGCGTCCGCCATGGCTTGTGTGCGCGAACTGAGTTTGCCACGGATCAGCGGGCGGGAAAATTCCACCCAATAGCCACCCGCGCCGGTAACTTCCAGCGAGTAAAGCAGAAGATCATCCGCGGCGACCACGCGATGGCCCGGCACCTTGAAGGAAGCTTCCGCTTCGCCGTGGGTGCCCGAAAGCATGATATTCATCATGCGAGGACCGGCTCCGCGTGCGAAGAACCGTTGCACCGCCGGGGCCATGATTTCCGCTTCGGTCTTGCCCGGCTCGTAGGCGGCCACCAACGCCCAGAAGCCGTCTACGATGATGTCCATGGCATCGCGCACCTCGGCCAGTTCCTCGGCGCTTTTGACAGCCCGAGCCATGTCGAATTGACGATCAAAAGGCACAAGCTCGAACGAACTCTTGGTGAGCTCAAGGTAGTCGCGCACGGCCATGATGAAATCCATACCGTAAACGCCGACGCGCTTCCAGCCGAGTTCCCGTCCGCGTTCACGAATCCAGTGCCCCGGAACATCCGGCCAGACGTGGTCTTTCACCCACGGCTTGGTCTTGTCACCAATCCAGCGCGCCTCTCGCGGAAACACTAAGGTCGGCTCACCCTCCAGCGGCAGCACGACATATAGATACCGGTGCACAATCTCGAAACCAGAGACGTAAAATGTCGCGCCCTCGAAGCCCGCATACTGATTGCCACAAACGATCAGCGCATCCAGACCCTCGCGTTCCATGCGGGATCGGATGTTCCTGTAACGGCGTTCAATTTCCTTTTGGCTTGGCAACCAGCCTCCCTCAGCTTTCAATTCTCGGCATCGCGGGACGGCTCAATGCCGGAGCTACGACTGCACCCCACACAATTCCGCAGCCGTAAGCGCATAAATCCTTGTGATATCCACCAGGGTCTTGATTTTGACTTTTTCACCTTCGGCATCGCGCGGCCCGCTGGAAGGCCCGTAATTCACCGTCTCGATGCCATATCGGCTAAGCACGCTGGCATCCGAGCACCAGCAAACGACTTCCCGATCCGGCGGCTTGCCCATAATGAGTGCGTGGTTGGCGTCGATGGCCTTGATCATCTCGTGGTCTTCGCGGATGCGAGCGCCGGGCACGGAGACGTACGTCTCAAACTCCAACCCCCAGTCGGGATGCTGCCTCTTCAAATCAAAGAACACTTGCTGGATGTCGCGGCGGGCATCATTCATCGCGATGCTGGGCGGGACACGCAAATCCAGAAACAAGTCCGTCTTTTCCGGCGTGCGGCTGGCGCGCCAGGCATGTCCACCGCGAATGCCGCCGAGATTGACGATGGCTTTCTTTCCGCCGTAGGCAGCCTTCTTCTCCCACACACCAATCCATTCCAGGATTTCGCCCATCAGCTCATGCATGCGGCGAATCGAGTTCATTTCCTCGCGCCCTTCGCAGAACGCGGTATGCACGTAGATGCCAGTGCAGGAAATACGCACCCACAACGAGCCAAAGTGCTCGAGAACCACGTGCATATCCGTTGGTTCGCCCAGGATGCACATGTCGGGTAACACCCCGTGGTTGACCAGGTAGTGCGTGCCAACGCCGTACCCGCGATACTCCTTGCCTTTGAACTCGTCCCACTGGGTCTTCTCAATCTCACCCGCGACAGCGGCGATGATCACATCCCCTTGCAACCTGACCCCGGCACGCTGCAGCGCTTTGACCGCATGGGTGTAGCAGACCAGCGCGCCCTTCATGTTGTAAATGCCAAGGCCGTAAATGGATCCGTTCTTGACCACGGCCTGAGGCTTATATCCGATGCCGGTCAGAAATTCTTCCCGGCCAGTGTTGGACGTATCCATATGACCGTTGAACATCAGATTCTTGCCGCCTCCGGTTCCGATCCAGCGGCCAACCACGTTAGCGCGACCTTCCTCCACTTCCTGCCAGGCAACGTCGAGGCCAAGCTGCCGCAGCGCATTCTGCATGTACTGCGCCATCTGCAATTCTTCGCCGGTGGGGCTGGAAATATTGATGACGTCGCAGCACATGGCCACGATTTCTTCCTCTTTGACCTCGGCGAGGATCTTCTCCACCGGGTTCGAATTCAGTCGCGGCTTCTGATCTCTAATTGGTTTGGGCACAGTTCTCAGTCTTCGGCGTTTACACCAGCCGAAAATCGTCGGGATATGAACAAAGCTTCTCGTTACCTCTCTCGGTAATCAGAAAATCGTCTTCCAGCCGCAGACCACCCCCGCCAGGCCAGTAAATGCCGGGCTCAATGGCTAGCACCATGTTCTTCCTAATGGTGCCGCCCCCTGCCTGATGCGCGTAAGGAAATTCATGAGCGCGCGCCCCCACCCCGTGACATATGGGGTGCGAAGGTTGGCCGGGATATCCGCCTTCAGTGATACGCGCACGGATCAGCCGATCGAGATCGGGAAAGCTGGCGCCGTCGCGCGCATGATTCACGCCTTCATTGAAAACCTTCAACAGCAAATCCAGCAGCTTGTGATATTCCGGCGTAAGCTCGCCGGGGCAGGCATTCTTGGTCAGGTCTGTCCAGTAGCCGTCGACACAAACCCAGATTTCAAACAGAGTCGGCTCATTCTTCTGAATAGGCCGGTCCCCTGTGGCAGTAAACGTCGCGATGCCTTTGCCCGACCAAACCAGGGTAAAGGCACGCGCCATTTCCACCTTGCCCTTGTAGCCGACACCCAGGCCGTGTACGAAACCTTCATACATGCCGCCGACTTCGCTCTCTTTCATTCCGGGACGCATGTGCTCGCGGGTGTATTCCATCGCCAGCGCGGCAAGTTCGTTGGCCAGGCGCATGCGCTCAATCTCCTGCGACGTCTTAATGGATCGAGCCTCGTTGAGCAGCGGAGTTGTATCCGTCACCCTGCCCGCAACTTTGCGGAAGGCATCGAAGTAAAACTGTGTCGGAGTCGTAGGTTCGCCCACCATGCGATCCGCCGACTGCGTCCCCATGTTGAGCTCGACACCAACGTTGTCGGTCAGGCCACGTTGCTTGAGGATCTCGAGCACGAGATCAAGCGCACGGAACTGAGGGGGGCGCGGATCGCGTTCGTCATAGCTCTTGAACAGCCGGATATCCTTCGTCCAGGAGTTGCGTTGCGCGTCAGCAAGTTGCGGCTCCAGTGCAATCAAGGTCGGCTCGCCCTCGCGCGGAAAGATGGCTGCGTCGTACCCTTTCATGCACCAGTAGTTCGTCAGATACAGCATGTTGTCGGGAGCGCGCACGACCAGGGCGGTCAAATCCTGATCTTTCATCAGGGCGCGCACGCGATCCAGTTTCGTTTGGTCAACCGGCCAGGCCATCGTCTAGTGACCCTTTCCGTGGGCAACCACCGCCCGATTTTCATCGGCAAACGTCCACGAAGCTTCCCGGCCCTTAATCAAACGGTAAACGGCAGTGTGCAACGGCGCGTTCACCCCAACGCGCTTGGCTTCACGAGCGATAGCGCCGCTGAGAAAATCCACCTCCGTTGGCAACTGATGACGAATGTCGTAGAGCATCGACGGCGGATGATTCGTCATGGCGCCGATCTTGTTCATCTCCCACGGATCTTCGTGCAATTGCACTCCCATCGCTTCCGCGACCCGCTTGCCTTCGTTTATCAATTCGTGCAGCAGGTGACCGAGAGCGGAAAATTGTGACTCGTCCGCGAAGTGCGGGGAATGCGGCAAGCCGGTCAAAGCCGATACTCCGTTCACCGAGGCGTTGAAAATCAGCTTCGACCACTGCGCAGGACGCGCGTCCTGCAAAGCTTCCGCCTTCAAACCACCGGCCACGATCAGATCTGCCGCTTCTTTCACCAAGGCATAGGGAGTGCCACCAGGTTCGTACGGTCCGATCCACGTGGCCGTGTCCAACTCATACTGAACATGCGTATCGCTGTGCCTGGTGCCGCTCATGAAAGTTGTGCCCCGAATTACAAATCCCCGGGTATGCGTCGCAATGATTTCCTCGCTGCCCAACCCGTTCTGCGCCGAAATGATCGCGCCTTTATCGAAGCGGTGGCCCACCGGAGCGATGGACGCTTCCACCTGTGTGGCCTTGGTCGCAACGATGCCGAGATCGCAGTCCGGCAGTTCATCGGGTCTCACAGTTGCCTTGAGTGACACCTGGAAATTGTGCGCGCCCGAGACGCGCAATCCTTCCCGATTGAGAGCCCGGGCGTGTTCTTCGCGGCGGACAAAAGCCCATACCTCGGCGACTCGCGCAAGATGCGCTGCGTAGAGACTGCCGATGGCTCCGCAACCGATCACACATACACGCTTCATACGTCGCGCCGGCTTCTCACCGGCTGTCCGGCGGGCATCCCGCCCGCCGCCAAACCCCGCGGGCGAGGGCGCCCGCGCCACACGGTCATATTCGTTTCTCCACTCTTACCAACGTTCCCGTCTCCTTGGACTTCAGCGCGCGGAACAGGCTGTCCGCGTTGTTGAACGAATCTTCGATAATAATGTCGCTCGCGAACAAGGCATCCTGCAACGCCGCCGAAATAGTGTGGATCGGCGCCGCCCCGCCCTCTCCCATCCCCTTGGCGCCGCTGTAGCTGTGCGGTGACGGAGTCTCGATATGACCGTATTTCACGTTGGGCATGTTCATCGCAGTGATCGGAATGTAGTCGCTGAAGGTGCTGGTCAGCATGTTACCCACCGCGTCATACACGCAGTTCTCCATCAGCGCAGCGCCGATGCCGTGGGCAGTCGCGCCGTATACTTGCCCTTCCACGATGGGCGGGTTGATCACGGTGCCGCAATCATCCACCGCAACGTAATCCAGGATGCGCGGAATGAACGTGTCACGCTCCACTTCGACGACGGCAACATGCAGTTGTGAAGCGTAGGTGAGCGTCAGGCTACCGTACTTCCTCTTCGTGTCGGGAACTTTGAAGGGCGCGCGCCAGACATAGCGACAGTTCAGCGTGACTTCGTAGAGCTCGGGCGTCAAGCCGGCGCTGTTGGCGTTGACCAGATTGGCGAGTCCCCAGTAGTTGATCGACTTGCCTGTGCTCTTGGCTTGGATTTCGGGGCCTTGCGCGCCGGTGCCGAACTCGAGGTCATCTTCCTTGGTACCAAGCGTGAAAGCAGCGAGCCGCTTCATCTCGGCTTTCAATTTTTGCGCCGCACCGTGGACCGCCGAGAGCCCCGAGACGGCGAACTGGCTGGCATAGGTTCCGGAAAATCCAGTGTGCACGTTGCGTTCGGTATCGAAGCCAGTGCGAACCGTGATCAGATCGGGATGGATGTTCAGCACATCTGCGACGACCTGCGCCGCCGTGGTCTCGTGCCCCTGACCCTGCGGGCAGGAGCCGACCGCGACCACGACTTCTCCATAAATATCGAGCTTGCAGTTGGCGCCCTGCGAATTGCCCGAGTACGGCAGATAGGGATTCACAATCTGCGACTGCCCGAAATTGTTAGTGCCGGAATCGAGCGTGGTTCCGATCCCGATTCCGATCAGGCGTCCTTCTTTGCGCGCGGCGGTTTGCTTCTTCTTCCACTCATCCCACCCGATCAGGCCTTTCGCCACCTGGAGCATCTTCGGATAGTTGCCGGAGTCGTAGACGCAGCCGTTGGGCGTGGTATAGGGAAATTCTTCGGGAAGAATGTAGTTGCGCAGACGCATCTCGTCCGCGGCAAAACCCAATTTGTGCGCGCAGATATCAATGACGCGTTCCAAGAACCATAAATGCTGCATCCGCGAATAGCCGCGATTGGGGCCTACCGGACACTTGTTCGTGACTGCCTGCGTAAAATCAATCCGCGCGTTCTTAAACCGATAGACGCCGGGAAAAACCTGTGACCAGATGACGCACCCCAGGGGCTCGTAGCGGGGATAAGCCCCGCAATCGTCAATATGACGCGACGTGATCGCGGTGATGACGCCGTTCTTGTCCAGCGCGACCCGCGTGTCACGGAAGGTCCGCTCATTGCCGTGGGCGCTCGAAGTAATGTGCTCGGAACGCGTCTCCACCCACTTCACGGGACGTCCCTCAGCCTTCTTCGAAGCCAGAGCGCAGATTGCCATCTGCGGGTAGCTGGTGATTTTGATCCCGAAACTGCCGCCTATATCCGAGGTTTCGACCCGTATGCGGTCAATGTGGACGCTCAGATGCGCCGCAAGAAACTGAATGGCAAAGGAGGGAAACGAATTATTGCACTGGTAGTAGATGCGATCATCCTTCGGATTCCACTGGCCAATGACGACGTTGTTCTCCAGCGGCGTGCTGGAAAAGCGATGGAAATGCAAGCGATCAATGTCAACGACGTAGGCAGCTTCCTTGAATGCGCGTTCCACGTCGCCGTATTCAAACACACCGTTCCATACCCGATTAGTACCGGCTTCCTCATGCAGCAGGCTCTTGTCTTCCAATGCCTCTTCCGCATCCACAACCGGATCGAGTGCGTCATATTCGATCTGCAAAAGTTCTGCAGCATCGTCGGCGAGTGCGGGTGACTCGGCCACCACCGCCGCCACCGGCTCCCCCTGGTAGCGGACCTTAGACACTGCCAAAGGATAATCCTTGATCTTGGCAAAGGGATCGGGGCCGATTTCGATGAAAGGCTGGGTCTGCTGTGCGATCTCGGCGCCCGTCAGAACGCAGACAACGCCGGAGAGCGCTTCTGCGGCCGAGGTGTCAACGCTGACGATCTTCGCGTGGGCGTAGGGCGAGCGCACGAACCGCAGATAGAGCATCTCGCGCAACTTGATGTCGTCGGCAAACTTGCCCCGTCCGCGCAGAAGACGATTCTCTTCCTTGCGCGGAAATGATTTGCCAACCCAGTTTTTCTTGTCAGCTTCCGAACTCAATTCATGCTCCTAAACCGAGCCTCGCTCGCTCCGCACAACAGATTCAGGCCAGCGCTGCCCGCAAACCATCGATCAACTTCTGTACATTCTTCTTGCCTAGCGGCTCAAGCAGTCCCCCGGCCACCGAAGCCAGGGAGCCGAAGACCTGGGCTTCGCCTTGCCAGGCTACTTTCGTTCCATCACCCGCAGGCAAAAGATCAAAGCCGGCTGTGATTGCAACGTTGCCTCCCGACACACTGCCCTGTCCTTTGTACTGCGCGCGTTTGGGAGGGTCGGCCTGCGTCAACTCCATCTTCATGTCGGCCGCGCCCTTGATGTAGGAAACACCGACCTTTACCTTCACGGTGAAATGAGTTGCATCCTGTTGCGTCATGCCCTGGAATTCGGGCAGCAGCGGCGCAAATTTCTGCGGGTCGGTGAGAAAGCCATAGACCTCCTCCGGTGTCCGCTTGATTTCGAACTCGCCGCCAAACTTGATTGCCATGTCTCAGGCCCCCTTCATGTTTTGCGCCGCCAGTTGGATCGCTTTCAGAATATTCTGATATCCGGTACAGCGACAGGTATTGCCGGCGATCGCTTTCCGTATTTCTTTCTCGCTCGGCCGCTTGTTTTGCGAAAGCAGTTGGGCGGTCGAAAGCATCAGACCCGGGGTGCAGTAGCCACACTGCAGGCCATAGGCGTCGCCAAAGGCTTTCTGAATGGGATGAAGCTGGCCATCCTTTTCCAGCCCTTCGACGGTCATGATTTCCGCGCCGTCGGCTTGCACCGCAAACACGGTGCACGACTTCACCGCCGCGCCGTTCATGAGCACGGTGCAGGCACCGCAATACGTCGTGTCGCAACCTACGTGGGTTCCGGTAAGATCGAACGCCTCGCGCAGCAATTCGACCAGGAGCATACGAGGCTCGATCGCCAAGGAATGTGATTTCCCGTTTACGGTCAGCTTGATCGAAACTTTTTCGATGGCCTCAGGCATAGATGTGGCTAACCTCGACCTGCTCACCCCGGGCGCGACGCACGGCAATAGCAATGGCACGCTTTACCAGGGAACTCACCAGAGCTCGCTTGTAATCGGCTGAACCCCGCATGTCAGATTGCGGTTCCGCGGCGGCCCGCGCGGCTTCGACGGCCGCTGCCATCGTCTTTTCCGTAATCCGCTGCCCTCGCAAAGCCGCCTCGGCATCTTTGGCCTTGATCGCGGTCAGGCCGACACAACCCAACCCGATGGCAATCTCTTTGCAGGTTTCCCCGTCCATGGTCAGTTGTACGGCAGCGCTGGCTGTCGGATAGACCGGCGCGGAGCGTTTGAACGCCAGGTAAGCTCCTCCACTACCCGCGGGCGGAATCTTGACCGCGACTTCGCTCACCAGTTCATCGTGTGCGAGCGCGGTGGTGTAGGCGTCTTTGATGAAATCGGCAAGCTGCACACGGCGGTCACTCTTGTTGTTCTGGCAACGGACTTCAGTCTGAAGTGTCATTAGGACCGTTGCCCAGTCACCGCTGGGATCGGCTTCCGCTAGTGATCCGCCGATCGTACCGCGATTGCGCACCTGGACGTCTGCGATGCCGGCGGCGCAGTCATGAATGATCGGGATCTTGGCGGTTGCAGGCGAGGCCTCGATTTCAGCGTGCCGAGTCAGCGATCCAAAGCGCAGGGTGCCATTTTCCTCCTTGACGTAGGCCGTACCCGGAACAAAATTCAAATCCACCAAGTGACTTGGATTTGCGAAGCGCAGTTTCATCAACGGTATAAGGCTCTGACCGCCGGCCAGCAGCTTGGCTTCATCGCCAAGTTCCGCCAGCATGGCCGCGGCTTCCTGCAGCGAGCCAGCGCGGTGATAGTGAAAAGCGCGGGGATACATGAGTCGGTAGTCCTTCGTGAACCAAGCGAAACAGCTTACCAAAAAGAATCCAGACAGTAGCGCCGGCGTCCCGCCAGCTGTCTCGTGGGCATCTTGCCCACGGGCGGCGGGCGGGACGCCCGCCGGACAGCCGCCGGGACGGCGGCGCTACAAAATCACGCCCTCTGCCGGGCGAAGCCCACCGCTGCCGCTGCTAACGCCGCAATCACCAGCACCGAGCCCGCAATCGCCAATGCCGACGCCACCTCCCCGCCATTCGCCGTCTGCAGAATCACCCCCAGCGGAAATGTCGCCGACCCGACCAGGAGAGCCAGCGCCATCCAAAAGCGGAGACGCTCTCCAAATGCCACCTGGTCAAACACCACGCCCAAAACGATCATCAGCATGGCCAGGCCGATCCAGTGTGAGTGCACGTCCACTTGGCGAACATAGTCGTACTTGGTTCGAGCGTAGACGTCCAAGGCGCCCTGCGCCTCGGGCATTCGCCTTTCCGCGGCATGAACAAACGCGCCTGCCAACGAACTGCCGATGCGATCCAGAGTCTGGTGCTCAACCAAGACGGCGTAGTGCAAACCGTAAAGCATCCCGATCGCTGCCAGGATGGTCCCGCCGCCAATGAGCAGCTTGCGGGCGTTGCTCATCGCGCGCCCCCAACTTCCGCGTCGAGACTGCCGGCGTGTCGAACGACTCCCACCAACATGCCGACCAGAGCCACGATCACCATCAAGCCACCGGCGTCCGCGATACCGCCGGCCAACAGGCCCATCCGGAGTTCAAGTAAGACAAAGACCGGCAGGATCACGGACCCTGCGAGTAGCACTTTAACCCAGCGTCTTTTCCAGGTGCCGCTCAAAAACACGTAGGGCTGCACGAAAGAAAGTAGAATCGCCAACAGGCCAAACTCAATGATGTGAGAGTGCGCGGCGATCTGCACCGCTTTTTCAGCCTGCAATGCGCCGTAGTTGTTCACCGACTGCCCGGTAGAAACCATGTCGCCGGCGGCGGCCGCGTTTAGCATCGTCGCCAGAATTTTCGGTTCCCTGGCCTCGTGCTCATACAAATTCATGCCCGCGTACCACGCGCCGTGCAGAAAGCCCAGCAAAACTAGCACGGTTCCACCCGATAGCAACATGCGCCGTTCCCAACTGCGATCTTTGGGCAGCTCCGGTTCCAGTGGCCCCGCGGGCTTGCGGCGAAGGTAATTCCATAAACCCCAGCCCTCGCAGATCAGCGTGATGATCAGCAGCGCTCCGGCGGAGTCAGCCAGAATGCTGGCCCATCCAATGACCGGAAACGGGCTGTAAGCCAGACCAACGTAGTGAATGAGAAAAATTCCCACGGGCAGCAGCAGCCCGCCGATCAGGAATAGTTTTGCCAGGCGCTTCTTGCTGGATGCGGAAAGAGCCACGTACGGCTGGATCAGCGCCAGCAGCAGAGCGAGATAACCCGCATCGATCATGTGGACGTGCGTGTCCACCTTGGTGCCGCGATCTTCCAGCAGGTTCCCAATACGAGCAAAGGCTGCCTTCACTGCCACTGAATCTTGTTCCGCTACCCCTTGCGTGGCCGTGAGCAAGGCCTCTCCGGTTTGTCCGCCGTTCTGGTGCAAGATAAATACCGCGAAGATATCGCCGAAGAGCATTCCCGCGGCAACCAGCGCAATGCCGCCGAAGACGAGCAAGCGCCGCGCTCCCATTCGGGAGAACGCGGCTGCGGTACTTGCCGGGATCGTGGTGGTTGCCATCTCTAAATTGAATCGAGCCGAGCTGCGCTCGGCCTGGACAGCCGGGGGCGGCTGTCCCCACGTGATTCCTGCTAATCTGCGGCTCTTGCTTCGCGTGAACGGAACGCCGGCATCACGTGCTTCGCAAACATGTGCTGGATCTTGATGCTCTTCCAGTGCTCCAGTCCACCAAAGTTGGAGACGATCGCGAGCTCGCCAATGCCGCCCTTCTCTTCGAGCGCATGGATCTGCTTGATGACTTTTTCTGGCGGGCCGATGAAACCGATCTCCTGCTCAACAATTTCATCGTAGGTCAACTTGGTCAGTGATTCGAGGGCGCCACTGGCGTAGAAGCCGTAACCCTTGGCACGCAACTCCGCCTTCTTCTCCTCGCTCTGCAACGACTCCACCGGCGACGCATTAAAAGCGAGGAAGTTGAGCAGCGCCTGCTCCACTTCCTTGCGTATCTGCTTCTCATCGTGGTCGATGTACACCGGGCGGATGTATACGATATCCGGCTGATGACCATGCTCGGCGCACGCCTTCTTGTAGATGTTCAACGGGCCTTCCAGCACTTTCCAGGGCAATAGCGGAGGCACGAACATGCCCCAGCCTTTTTCGCCCGCCAACTGATAGGTAATATCGCTGGTTCCGCCGGTGAAGAACTTGGGATGTGGTTTCTGCAGCGGCCGCGGCACCACGCTGACGTCCTTCACGTTGTAATACTTTCCCGAGTAAGAAAACTTCTCGCGGGTAAATGCGAGTTCCAGAATGTCAATGGCCTCATCGTAGCGTGGACGGCTCTCTTCTAAAGGCAAAGCCGAGGGCGCGAACAGCCAGGCGTGGCCGCGGCCCAGGCCGCATTCCAGGCGGCCGTTAGTCAGGATGTCGGTTTCGGCAATCATGCCGGCGAGACGCATGGGGTTTTCCAGCGGCAGGGTGTGAAGCGCGGTGCGGAAGCGAATTCGATTCGTCCGCTGCGCCGCTGCCGCAAACATGGCCAGCGGATTGGCGGATATGGAGAATTTCTGAAAGAAGTGATGATCGATCGTCGAGTAGACGTCAAACCCGGATTCGTCCGCGTGTTCGATCTGGCGCATGATCTCCCAGATC
>JBGQIG010000015.1:0-17509 GCA_041498365.1 Terriglobia bacterium
CCTTGCGCGGGAAGGGACGTCTACTATACCCGTCATCGGGCGGAGTGGTTGAGAAAGATCGAGCACGCCGGCGTTCGCCGTCGCGCCGAGCAACTGTACCAACATCTGGATGTGCTGCAACGGTTGCGCCAGCAAGTTCGACGGGAACTGTTGGCGGAGAGTCGAAAACACCCGGCCACCGCGAAGCTGCGACAGATCCCCTACTTGGGCCCGATTCGATCGGCGCTGTTAGTAGCTCTGATCCAGACACCGCATCGCTTCCGCACCAAACGTCAACTATGGGCCTACAGCGGGCTGGCACTGGAAACTCGTACCAGTGCGGAATACCGTTATGTCGAAGGACAACTGCGGCGCTCCAAGAAACTGCTCTCCATCCGGGGTCTCAACAAGGACCACAACCATGATCGAAAGGCTCTGTTCAAAGCTGCTTCCATCACGGCCAGTGTGCATCCCGGGCCGTTCCAGGACTTCTACCATGCTCTGCTGGAAAAAGGCATGAAGCCTACCATGGCGCGTCTCACACGCGCGCGCAAGATCGCAGCGATTACGCTGACTCTGTGGAAGAAAGGAGAAGGTTTCGACGCGGAAAAACTAAAACCGCAAGCCGCTTGAGCGTCTCGGGTGAAGAGCCCTTCCATCTCCGCGGATCTTCTCGGGTGCGGCGCGAGTTCACGGTGCATATGGTTTGGGCGCGCGCGCTCTCGGGATTACTCCTGGATTACGGGCTACTCTTACCTAACCCGGTAAGGTAAGGTTTGCCGACAACACATCCAGAATCGTCGCATCCTCTGCAACCTGCTCGCGGCACCATAATTGCGCGCACGCATGTCTCTAGCCTCTGGCACTAAACTTGAGCCGTATGAAATTCAGCCGGCGCTCAGCGCGGGCGGCATGGGCCAGGTCACCGCTCGGGGGACACTCGGCTCGACCGCGATGTCGCGATCATCCTTCGCACTTAAGTCAGGACCAGGACTTACGAGCCCGTTTCGAGGGCGAGGCCATCACTTCCCGCGGCGTTGGTGAGAACGTCAAGGGTGGTGGAGGGATTCTGGCGGAGTTTAAGGACAGATGGTCCCCGGAACGCGGGAGCGCCAAACTACAACCCATCTCATAAATGCCTCAACAGAATCAGACAGCAAGCGAGGTACAGCATTCCAAGGAAGTTTTCGGCGTACCGTTCATAACGAACAACCAGCCTGCGGAAGTTTTGCAACCAGGCAAAGAGTCTCTCAACCTTCCAACGCCGACGATACCGCCGCAACCGCCGTCTATCCTGTGTCTTGTTTTTCCGCGTGCTTCGGTGTGGAGCGATCAACTCGATCCCGTACTGCTGGAGTTCTGCGTCCAGTTTGTCGGAGTCGTACGCGTTGTCACCAATTAGGTTCTGCGGGGCTTCTGGGGTCACCATCTGAACCAATGTTGAAGTGACCAACTTCACTTCGTGAGGAGTGGCGCTTTCGATGCATACAGCCACTGGGAGACCATGGGAATCTGCCACGGCCATGATCTTGGTCCCTTTACCTCGCTTTGTCTTTCCAACCTTGGAGCCCCTTTTTTCGCCGGAGCGAAGGTGCCGTCGATGAACGCTTCCTTGATGTCCAGTTCGCCTCGGACTTTGAGGTCCAGCGCGAGAGCCTCTAGAACACCTCTCATGACTCCTGAGCGAACCCATTGCTGAAAACGACGATGACAGGTCTGAAAGGGGGGATAACATTCGGGAATGTCAGCCCAGGGAGCACCGGTTCGTAACACCTAAAGAATACCGTTCAAGACAGCTCGGCGATTTTTCCAAGGACGTCCCCGGCCATCCTTCCGACGCTCTGGTTCTGAAATAAGCGGATTAAGAATTGTCCATTGGACGTCATTTAGATCTCGTGATGCGTGAGGCATAAGATGACTTCAGCGGCTGGGGCCGCCTTCGGCAATCTGCAGATCGAGGGCCACACGTTCGCCGTTGATCAGAACTGTCCCGGAGTCGATCAACTGCTGGCCAGTACAGTCATAGCTTTCGTAACAACGCAGGGCGGGAAATGGAAAGAAGAACTCGATTGCCTCAGAGTTCGCAATTCCTGCCGCGACCTTTCCTACCAGGTGCACGGTCGTGCTGAAGCCGACGCCGTCGAAGCTCGGGTCACCTTTGAAGTACTCCAGTGCAGGACGCACCAAATGGGCCACGTGCTCGTCGAAGGCCAATGCCGCCAGTTTGTAGCGTGAACCGCTGGCGGATTCGGGCAGCGAGGTGTTTATTGAGAGCTCAAGATAGACTCCCTGCCGAAACGCTACGAACTTGGGGGGTGCGTACGAGACGAAGTGTGCCTGGGGTTCGAGTTCCTTAACCAGACGATCGAGGACCTCCTGTGTGGAGGTCTGCAACGAGGCCAAAGCTTGTGGAGAAGTGTCGTGGGGCGGTGGTGGCGGCGCCGTTTCTTTCGCTTTTGCTGTCTTTGGGAACGCGAGTTGCGCTGACTGGGATGACTCGCTGCCTTCCCGAATAATCTCCGCGCCCACGTGACTGCCGGAGGATTCCTTGTCATCCGTAGCCTCAGTCGCGGGCATGCCGGCGGTGAGGTGTGGCCCTTCGCCGCTGAGCCAGATCGTGACCGGTACGGCATTCAGGAAAGCCTTGCCCTCGAGCAGCGCGGCTTGTCGCGCGGTCTCGTTCTTGGCCGCGAGTAGCTTGATGGCGGCGCTCTGTGGCAGAAACACCATCAGGTTTTCCGCACGCTCGATGGACACCCCCATGACCTTGCCCAGGATGTGATGGGAGACCTCCACAGCGTAACCCTGGATCGCCTGGTTGGACTGAAAGCGCGGCACCGCTCCTTTCAGCACTGGCAGGACCACGTTCAGGAACGTACTTCGTGCCCGCTGGTCCTGGCTGAACTTGTCGGCGGAATACGCGGCATAGTAGTTTCCTGTGATCGCCAGCACGGTCCGGTCATTGTAGTGGTCGAAGCGGATCGAGGCCTGGTCACTGCCCTTCTGCTGCTGTTCGTCGAGATCAAGTTTGCGGCTGAAATAGAAAGGATACTCAAACTGGTTGGCGAGAACGTCTTCGCCTACCCGCCTCAAATCATCCATGTACTGTTGCTGGAGCGAGCGTAGTGCGGGGTCTTTGATCTCTGCCGGCGAAACCACCTGCGCGCCAGAAGCGCTCGCGGCAAGAAGAATCAGGGCCAGCCAGGCAACCCTATTTTTGTGCATACACCATTCCGGACGCTTGGTACGGCGGATCGGAGGCCAAGCGGATGTAGGAGAGCAGGGCCTGGATCTCGGTCTTGCTGAGAGTATAGCCGTAGGGCGGCATGAGCGCCGACTTGCTCAGTGCCGGGCCACCGTAGCTGATGATCGCCGTCAGGTCAGCGTCGCTCATCTTGTTTAGTGTATCTCCCTCCGTGAAAGCATGCGGCTTGACCTCGAGATTGTCGTAATTGGAGACCCGCTCCGGCGTCGATTCGGGATCGTGACAGCGGGCGCAGTATTTCTCATCCACCTGATGCCCCAACTCCTGTTGATATCCCAGCGCGATCTCCTCGAGCCTGAGGCCGACTTTCTTCTGCGCCTTGGTGAGCGTGCTGGCCGTGAGCTGATACCGTCCTGCCATGTCGCCCATCATGACATTGGTAGTGAGTTGACCGCTGGAGTCGGTGAGGCCGCTGGCGGGGTCAAAGCTGACGCCTGCCGGTCCGCTGAATTCAACCAGGGCTCCCGGGACGGCCGTACCCTGGTCGTCGTTCACCTGAACGACTACAGGCTGACTAAGAAGCGTGCCAGTCGCGCCTATCTGCTTGCCGCCATTCGATTCAACCAGCGCCGCGCCGAAGCCCGTGGGTTTCAGAGCAGGCGCTGCCGGCGATTTCCTGGCGCATCCCGCATTTCCCACAATGATCAAAATCGCGCACAGCATCAGCAAACGCCTGGTCATTTCCTGGCCTCCTGCTTGCCGGAATTCCGTTGCGTCATCAAGAATGCGGTCAGAGCACGGGCATCCTCGTCGCTCATGTTGCGGTTCGGTTCGATGGTGCCAGGCCGCAGGCCCTGTGGATCTTTCAACCAGTGGTAAATCCAGGCGGCATTTAACCGCGACCCAACCCGCGTAAGCGTCGGTCCGATATATCCCTTGTCTGTCTTGGTGTCCACAATATGGCACGACTGGCAGGCGTACCTGGAATAGAAAAGCTGCCTGCCCTGTTCCACTTGAGCCGGCAGGTATCCGCTGGCCGGCATCGAGTCACGGTCGAACGCTGGGGTCTGATAAACCGTCATGATGTAGTCAGTGAGTTCGTCGATCTCGCTCTCCGCCAGGTTGAACCTTGGCATGCGCCGGATCAACGCCGGCCGCAGCGTGTTTGGGTTTTTCAGGAACTCCACCAGCCACTGCCGTTGTACCGAACTGCCCTCCCAGGTCAGATCGGGTGCCATGTCGCCACCCCGGCCGTTGATGCGATGGCAGCTGAAGCAGGCCATGTCGGCCATCAACTGTCCCCCTTTGCCCGCGGGCTGGTAGGTCGAGGGAGGAGCCGTCGGTACCGTCAACGGGGCCGGCAGGGTTTGGCTCCGGTCCGTCAGCGAGAGTAATGCAGTGGTAAGAGCATTCACATGGGTGGGTGAAAGGCTGAATTGCGGCATCTTGAGCGCGGAACCGAATGAGCGTGGCTGCCGGATCTTCGCAGCGATGTACTCCGGCAGTGTGTGCGCCATATCGGGCAGAAAAATGAGCTGCGTAATCGGCTTACTTCCGATGCGAGTCAATTCCGGGGCGAAATTCTCAGGCTTCTTGATCCCGCGGATATCGTGGCAGGAAGCGCAACCGTACTCGGTCACCAGGATCCTGCCCTGTGCGATCTGCTCCGGTGTCGGTGGATCCAGGTGTACGTTGGCCAGAAAGTCGGAATCGGCCTTGTTCTGCAGGAAGCCCTCGAGAATCGTGACCTGATGGCCGGTGAAGCGATAGTGCGGCATCCCGGTGGTTGGGTCGTAGATCCGTGGATTCCTCAACCATGCCTGCAGCCACTCCGGTCGCACCTTGTTGCCAATGCGGGTCAATTCCGGACCGACATCACCGCCCACAACATTTCCAGCGGCGTTCTGCACCGCGTGGCAGGAGGCGCAAAAAGACTCCCCGTACAACGTCGCCCCGACGATAGGATCGAATGGCGTTTTGGCAATCGACGCTGCCACCGGAGCCGTGTCTCCAGGCAAAGCCGTGCTGTTGGCGATCAGGAAAGCGGAAATATCTCGCGCGGCCTCATCGCTTAAGTTGAAATTCGGCATCCTGGCCGAAACCGCGTAAGCCTGCGGATCCTTCAACCATGCGTAAATCCATTCGCGGGAGGTTTTGTCGGCGATGTGGGAAAGGGGAGGTGGATCGTCGCTCGCTTTGATCGTGCCACCATCGGGAAGCTTGATGGTGTGGCAGTGCACGCAGCCGTAGCTGGCCAGGAGATTCCGGCCCAAATCCAGTTGAGGCGTGCCGGGAAGCGGCGCGCGATGGCACTGCCCGCAGGAAGATTCAAGATATCGCGACGGTAGGATGGGCTGTTCCCAGGCCAGCGTGCTGCGATGGGCTTCTTCAACAGTCGTAGCGGCGCCTTGCCCGCGATGGCACATCACACAGCCAAACTGGTCAATGGGGTGTGGGATTACGGGATGGCGACGGAAGGGTTGGGTGGTAACGTCCGCCAGGCTGGCTTCCTTGAGTCCAACGTGACAACTGGTACAACGATCGACCACGCCGAGTTCCGGGAGCCAGATCTGCTTCATCCCCAGCTGCAAGTGGCGTTGCAGGGTGATGGCATCGCCCCGGCCGCGAATCAGCACTAGGTACTGCTTCTGATAATGGCGCCATTCGCTGAAATAATTCTTGGCGGGAGCAATGGCCAGCGAAATCAGGAATAGCAAACCCACCACGCCAAAAGCGCGGATGGGATGACCAAACAACGCCTGCCACCAGGAGGACGACTTGTTCTGCGACGGTTCCACTTAGCTCCTCCAGGGCCAAACCCAGGACCAGCCCGGGCCACGAAAAAATGTGCCCACCGCGGTGAGCACAATCAGTACGACCAGGAACCAGGTCATGATCCAGTAAGAAAGCGGTTTGGAAGCGAGGTATCGTCGGAATGCCGATGACGACTCCGGCGACCTACGCGCTGCCATCAGCATGACAGCCGCGACCACCAGCGTCGGCACCAGCGCCACATACACGTGAAAGAAAAACAGAAACACAGAAAGACCGATCGCCACTCCATAAAAGATCCGCAGACGGCGGGTGCGGTCCTTCAGGAACAATCCTTCGGCTTCAACATTGATGTTGAAATACGGAATGACGACCAGCGCGATGACCACCAGCGTCGGAATCAGCACACCGGCAACGACCGGGGGAAAGTAGTGCAGCATCTCCTGCAAGCCGAGGAAGTACCACGGCGCTTTGGCAGGATTGGGGGTGTGCGAAGGGTCGGCAAGTCCCTCCAACGGTGCATTGAACAACAGAGAGATCAATACCAACACAATGCCCAGCACTTCGATGGCAACCGCCGCGCGGAACAAAACTTCCGGATAGGTCTGCAACTGATCTTCGTCGGTCACCTTCACTTGCGCTGAGGTGCGGCGGGTGACGAACACTACCCGCGTCGGCGACTTGCGGGCGTTGGAATCCATGCCAGCGATGAAATCCTTCGGGTCGGTCATGGCTACTGCACCCCCCTCGCCGCTGCGGTCCCTATGGCTCGGGCTGCGAGAGTCTTGGGTTCACTCTGGTGCGCGTACAAGCCGCCGTCCTTGCGAATGCGCCAGAAATGGATAGCGATAAGGAAAATCGCAGCCAGCGGCAGGATCATGCAATGCAACACGTAAAAACGCAGCAGAGCGTTGGCGTTGACCAGGTTTCCGCCCAGCATGAGGAAGTGAATCTTGTTTCCCAGCAGGGGCACGGCCGACGCAATGTTCGATCCCACGGTGATGGCCCAGAACGCCAGCTGGTCCCAGGGCAGCAGGTACCCGGTGTAGCTCAAGAACAAGGTAATCAGAAGGAGAATGATGCCAATCGCCCAGTTGAACTCGCGCGGTGGACGGTACGCCCCCCGGTAGAACACCTTGAACATGTGCGCGAACACCAGGAATACCATGGCGTGCGCCGACCACCGGTGCAGGTTGCGCAGAAACAATCCCGAAGAAACTACAAACTGCAGGTCTTTCATATCGGCGTAGGCTTGCGGCACCGAAGGGTGGTAGTAAAGCATCAGCAGGATGCCGGTGATGACTAGGATGAGAAATGTTCCGAAGGTGAGCGTGCCCAAATACCACGTGGCGCTGAGGCCGACCATGCGGCGCCGTACCTTGGTGGAGAAAAGATGCAGGAATACGTTCTGTTGAATGGCCAGCGAGCGGCGCAAGGTGCTGGACCCGGTTCCGCCGCGGAATACCGACCGCCAGACCCGGGTGCCGCGTAGCTCGTCGAAATAGCTGCGGATTGTCTTGGCCATGCTCAAACCCTCACGAACTCCATGGGACGGACGGTCACTAAACGGTCCACCATCAGGTCGCCCTCGTCGCTCACCCAAGTCCGTAGCCAGGGCAGAGGCTTAGGGGCCGGGCCCTCGATCTTTTCCCCATCGCGTTTGAA
This sequence comes from Terriglobia bacterium, assembly GCA_041498365.1. GTDB lineage: Bacteria > Acidobacteriota > Terriglobia > Terriglobales > Acidobacteriaceae > JAIQFF01. The sequence continues at coordinate 7,622 of JBGQIG010000015.1, forward strand.
CTTGCTGCCATGGCAGGGGCAGGCGATGATTCCGAGTTCTGGCTTCCATGCCGTCAGGCAGCCGAGGTGAGTGCACACCGCGCTCAGGGCGAAGAATCCCTCTTTAGCATGGATCAAATAAATTCCCGAGTTCACATCCAGCGTGACCGAGTCCTCGGGATAACTTTCCGGCTTGCCCGCATTGACGATCGGGGAAGGCTCGAATAGCACGTTGGGCGAGAGGAACTGGTAGGCAAACACCGCGGTGCCGCAGGCGGCAATGCTCAGTGATCCCAGGCCGAGTTTGACAAAGAACTCCCGCCGATTGAACTCGCTGGGTTCGATCACTTGTTTTTCTTCGGCCATGGCTATCTCGGGGTCGTTCCTGCGACCGGCACTCTGGCTCTGGCGCCCGCATCAATGGCTTCGACCGAAATCAGTCCGGTTGGCTCTGCGGGTACCAGGTTGTAGGACTCCATGGTGATGGTTCCGACCGGGCAGCGTGCTGCGCACAGCCCACAGCGGATGCAGCGCGTCTCATCCTTCAGCATGGCCGAGCCGGTCACCACACCGAGTTCGTCGGCTCTCACTTCGTCCAGTTCCACACCAAACAATTCCTGGTTTTCGCGGATCTGCTGGACCGTTTCCGGTTCGAAAGCGATGCGGTCGAGCGAAACCAATTGGAGGCAGTTTTCCGGACACACGTCCACACATCCCCCGCACAGGATGCACATGCTTCCGTCTTCCGGGCTGCCTTCGAAAATCGTGTTCACCCAGCAGTGCAGGCAGCGCTGGGCTTCTTCCATCGCGGTCTGCGAGTCGTAACCGATTTCCACCTCGGTCAGGCCGGTGCGGCGCTCGAGCGGCACCATGGGGATTGGCGGCCGCACCAGGTCCAGCAACTGCAGCGGCATGCTGTGGCGCTTGAAGACTTCCACCTCAACCAGCGGCTCGGGATGCTTGTGACCGCGGAGGAATTCATCGATTCCGACAGCCGCACGCTTGCCGTCGGCCACGCTGTCGATAATCAGGCGCGGACCGAACACGCAATCGCCCCCGGCAAAGATGCCGGCGGCCGAGGTCATCAGCGTTTGCGGATTCACCGCAATCAGCCCGCGCGGCGAAATCTCCACGCCATCTTCCGGCTTCAGAAACTCCAACCGGGGCGCCTGGCCAATGGCCATGATGATGGTGTCGCATTCCAGTTGGGTTTCACTGCCCTCGTAGAAAGCCGGATTGAAGCGTTTATTATGGTCGAACACCCACTTGGTCGTCAGCGTCTCCAGTGCCACGACTCTGCCGTCCTTGCCAATCATGCGCTTGGGGCCCAGACCCGGGTGCATGATGATGCCTTCGGCCTCAGCTTCTTCGATCTCTTCCAGCGCTGCCGGCATTTCATCGCGCTTTTCCAGGCAGACGATGTGGACTTCCTGCGCTCCCAACCGCAAAGCCGAAAGGGAGACGTCCATCATCTCTCGCGCCGCCACCGCGCTCACGTTTTCCAGCGATGGCTCCGCATCCTCCACTCCAGCCACGTGCTGGCGCACCACCTCGCGCGCCGCCGAACGCGCCACGTCCATGGCCACGTTGCCGCCGCCAATGACAATCACTTTCTTCCCGATGGTGAACTTGTAACCGAGGTTTACATTGAGCAGGAAATCAATCCCCTTGTGGACTCCATCGAGGTCAACGCCGGGGATTGTCAAATCGCGGCTGCGTTGCGCGCCCACTGCGATAAGTAGGGCGTCGAAGCCCTGGTGCCGCACGTCAGAAATCATGAAGTCACGCCCGGCAGCGTGATTCAGCTTGAGGGTAATGTCTCCGGTCTCAAGAATCTCTCTGACTTGCGCTTCCACCACGTCACGCGGCAGCCGGTATTCGGGGATGCCAAGATACAGCATGCCGCCAGCCACTGGAGCCGCTTCGAAGATCGTGACCGAGTAGCCCATGAGTGCCAGGTCATGGGCAGCAGCCAAGCCCACTGGCCCGCCACCCACCACGGCCACTTTGAAACCCAGCTTTTGCTGGCCACACCCCGCGTTGATGTCCAGCGGATGCTTGGATTCTGGGCCATACCGTTCGGTGAGGAAGCGTTTGAGGGCGCGGATGGCAATGGGGCGGTCGATTTCGCCACGGCGGCACGCGGTTTCGCAAGGATGAGCGCAAACCCTCCCGCAGATGCTCGCCAGCGGATTGGGATCGCGGGCAAACTTGTAGGCTTCCTCGAAGCGGCCTTCACCGATAAGCGCGACATACCGGCCCGCATTGGTGTGGGCAGGGCACGCCATCATGCAGGGGAAATTGGTGTTCAACCAATCCCGATCCACTTTCTTGTCTTTGTAGCGTTTCAGCATAAAGGTCGAGCTAGTTCTTTACCGCATACTCGTGTGGAAGTCTGTGATTAGTTAAGAAAAAAGTAGGGAGCGAGGAGCCACCCGCTCCCCCAATCTTTACTTGCTCAGGGTGAAATCGGCCTTGGTGTCGCCAGATACCGTCACCGGCTTGGACTGGCTCTTGGCGCCTTCATGCCAGGCGGTTACGGTGTAGCTGCCGTCGGGCACGCTCTCGACCTTGTAGTCTCCCGACTTGTTGCTGACGGCGTAGTAGGGGGTCGGCGATACCACGACGTAACCCGACATCTCCGGGTGCACGTTGCACAGCAACGGAACCGCGCCTGGATTGTCGAACTTGAACGGCCGTTTCTCGCCTTTCGGCCAGGTACCGAGATTGTGCCCAAGTTTCTTGTTGCCGCCAATCGAAATCCAGAAGACGTTGTGGGCGACGCTGTCACTGTTCAGAAACTCGACCGTAGTGCCTTGCTGCACTGCCAGAATGTGCGGCTGGAACATCAGGCCTTTCTGGTCCATGACGGGCTGCTGGGTGGGGCTGGGGAAGGTTTTTCCGGCAATTGCATCGACATAAACAACGGATTCACCTGCGACACCTGAGACCTTTCCGCTGATAGTCCCGGCATTTGCAACCCCAATGAGGGCCACCATTAGTGCGGTTGCGACGAGAACACTGTGCTTCATGATTTCTCCTCTACAGGCAAAAGGGGGCAATGCCCCCGGCTCAATACACCCAATCCAAACCCACGACAGCCGAGTTGGTACGGAACGGACTCGTAAGCGCTGCACCAGTTGCCGGGTCGTAGACGATCTGCTGCGGCCGAATCTGGTACTCAAACGCTGCTTTTATGTTGGCGTGGATCAAGAACTGTATACCTGGCGTGAAGCGGTTCCGCGTGGCATGGAAGGGCGACACGAATGCCCCGATGGAGTCGTCGGGGTTGGATCCCACGCCGTTGAGGAAATCCGCAGTCGACTTTACCTGGTCCCAGCGCATTATAGCCATGACCCAGGGCAGCACGAGGTAGTCTGCTTCCAAGAAGCCACCACTGAAGTGCGCCGGGCTTCCATTGATGAAGCCGGAAGGGAGCACAAAACCGACAGGAAGAACCGGCAACAGGTTCTGGTCGCGTCCGTAAATGAACTGCCCAAAAAGGTTGAACGTGCGGTAATTGAAGCTGAAATCCCCCCCCACACGGTAGAAGGGTTCACGAGCGGTCAGTACGGTGGGTGTTCCGCTGGTATCCTGACCCTGGAAACGCTGCACCGAGCGTCCATAGAAGTAAAGAGCTCCGAGGTTCAGATAGGTGTGGTCGCGAGGGCCGCTTGCTCCCGCACCTTGGATCTCCTTGCGGCTCGCCGGGTCGCGCTCCAGGTTGAAACGGTAGGAGAACCGGCCGTAGATGTCTTTGAAGTTCGAATCCGATGTGTAGGTGACCGTCGGAGGCACGTTGTTTCCAGCACCCGGCGTGCCACCCGTGTTCTGGTTCACAATCGCAAGTGAATAGTGATAGCCGCGATAGGTATGGCCGCCGCTGAATTCGACTCCCTGCGCCGCGTTGGACAGGGCGAATGCGTTGTTGACGTTCTCCTGCCGTGCAAAGAAGGAATTCATGGCGCCAACGTTCGGCTGGTCATAAATGTCCCACCCGCTCAGGTTCCAGCTGCGCGCCGGACTGAAAGGCAGATCCAGTTCGAATTGTCCGACTCGTAGGCTGAGTGCGTCAGTTGGCATTTTCAGAAACCGTCCGACATTGACGAACTTCATGTAGCCGTCGCCAAGGCCGCCATCCGCACCAGACCCACCCACGCTCAGGTCGTCATCCACCCAGAAGGCGATGTCGCTGCCGAAGTTACCCGCCATAAAGATGCTGAGCAAGCCGGTCTGAAAGTCGGTTCGCGGAATGAACGGCGCGGTGGGGTCTCCTGGCAGTTGCGCGTTGAAGTTGTTGCGGTGTCTGCCGACGACCTGGAAAAAGGTATTGAAACGCAGCCCGATCGGGGGAAGCCCGGGGATGGTCCCCGGAAATATGGTGTGTGGCCACAATTCCTTCTGCGCCGGCGCTCCCATCATCACAGGAGGGATTTTGATGAACGTCTCGTCATCTTTGGGAAACTTGAACCCTGCATCCTTGAAAGCTTTCCCAAAATCATTGAGCTTGGGAAAGTTCACATGGCAGGTGTTGCAGGAAGTGCCGTACTGGCGGGAGAATGCCGGGATGGCGTAGCCGTTGGCCGAAAGCAATAGACTGATTATCAAAACTGCGAAAAATGCGGAGATATCCTGATGCAGGCGCATCTGATCGCCTCCTTGATTAAATTTGCGAACCTTGCCTTCGCCCCAATGCCCGTTGGGTCATAATTCTCCAGGACATACCCACAGCACGCAGTGGCATGGGTCACACTCCCTGGTGATTCAAGTCACATGAGCTTTAGTGAATTCAAGCGAGCAGTGCAAAACGGAGGAATCGATCCAGTCTCGGCTAAAAGACACGGTCACAATCAGCTCGGGAACTGTCCCATGCCATCTCGGAAACTGTCTAGGACATTTATGAGATAAGTTGTAGAGAGACCTTGGGTACTGTTCGCGATACTTTCTTGAAGAATTCATCGTTAATAATCGGGGATGTGCGGCGGGGCACAGTTTTTTGACTCGGGGCCGGCGTACAATTCCTGCCTGGCCAGCCTGATCCCAAGGCTAATCTGTGCGGGAGGCTCTTTGTCGGATCAACTCTTCCAAGCGATGCGCCAAAGCATCATTGACGGCGCGTCTGATACGGCCACGGAATTGGCGCAGCAGGCGTTGGCCAACGGCGTCGATCCGCTCGAGGCGGTGAATCAGGGATTTGCCGCGGGGATCGCCTTCGCTGGCGATCAATTCGGCTGCGGCCAAATGTTTCTGCCCGATCTGCTCGCGTCGGCCGAGGCCATGAAAGCCGCCATCAACATTCTTGAACCGGAGATGCTGAAGCGTGGCTCGCAGCGTGAGGCTCTGGGTAAGATCATCCTCGGCACTGCCCGAGGTGATATTCACGACATCGGCAAGAATCTCGTCGCCACGATCCTTTCCGCCAGCGGATTCCAGATCTTTGATCTGGGCACGAGTGTGACTCCCGAGCAGTTCGTTGCCAAGGCCAAAGAAGTCGATGCCGACATCGTCGGCATCTCTGCGTTGCTGACAACCACCATGGCCGGGCAGAAAGCCGTGATCGAAGCGCTCGATCGAAACGGGTTGCGGCCGCGATGCAAAGCGATCATTGGCGGCGCCGCGGTCACCCAGAAGTGGGCCGCTGAAATCGGCGCCGACGGCTACTCCCGTAATGCCATCGATGCCCTCGAATTGGCCAAGAATCTCATGAGCAAAGTGATGATCAAAGGAACGGCCCAGGCATGAGACCCAGAATTCAACTGCTCACGCCTGAGCTCATCGGGCGCATTCTGTGCGAAGCGTTCGAACTGCTCATGAGCCCTGGAGTTCGCGTTGGCTCGGAGCCTGTGGTCGCGCTATTGCGGTCGGCGGGGGTTGAGGTCAATGACGGCGTGGCGCGTGTTCCTGAGCCGCAGGCACGAGATTGCCTGGCATCGGCCCCACGGGACTTCTACCTGTACAACCGCCAGGGAGAGAAAGCCGTTCATTATGGCGGCGACGACGTGCATTTCGATCCTGGCTCCTGCTGCGTGCAGATGCTCGATCCCGATACCTTGGAAGCGCGGCCGTCCGAGACTCGCGACCTGGTGCGCCTCATCCAAATCACGGAAACCTTGCCGCAGTTCGCGGCGCAGTCCACTGCGGTCGTGTGCAACGATGCGTCCAGCGCGATCGGCGATCTCTACCGTTTGCTTGTAGTCCTGCAGCATTCTCACAAGCCGGTCGTGACGGGATCGTTCTCCGCGGCCGGATTGCAAGGCATGATCGACTTGCTCGCGGCCGACAGCGGCAGTCGAGACAACTTGCGCAAGAAACCGCGAGCGGTTTTTGATGTGTGTCCCTCCCCACCGTTGAACTGGTCGGAGTTCGCGTCGCACAACCTGCTCGACCTGGCCCGCGCCGGCGTGCCCGCGGAAATCGTCTCTATGCCACTGGCCGGCGGTACCGCTCCCGTGACACTGGCAGGTTCTGTGACGCAGCACGCTGCCGAAGTGCTCGCTGGCATCACGCTGCATCAACTCGCGGGACCGGGCTCACCCATAGTCTGGGGCGGCGCTCCGGCCATCTTCGACATGCGTACCGGCGGCGCGCCCATGGGCGCGGTGGAAACTGCCATGCTGAATATGGCGTGCGCGGAAGTCGGCAAGCATCTGGGCCTGCCGACCCACGGTTATCTGGTCGCGACCGACTCGAAGTTTGTGGATGCCCAGGCCGGCGCGGAGAGCGCGCGCTCGGCGATGCTGGGAGCGCTCACGGGTATCAACATGATCTCGGGAGCAGGCATGCTCGAATCTCTTGCCTGCCACAGCGTCGAAAAGCTGGTCATTGATGCCGAGTCGATTGCCTCGGCGTACCGTTTGGTGCGAGGCGTTGAAATGCGCGGAGAGACCCTGGCCACCGCTATGTTCGCGCAAACCGGGCTCTCCGGAGAATTTCTCAAGCTGAAGGAAACGCGCGCACTTTTTCGGCAGGAGCAGCATCTTCCCTCTCCTGTCATCGATCGGAACGCGCCAGGCTCGGAGCCACCGAGCGACGCCTTCACGCGGGCCCGCGTCCGAGTCAACGAACTGGTGAGCATGTATCAGAAGCCATCTCTTCCCGAAGACGTGCTGCGGAAGTTTCAGTCAATCGTCGAGCGCGAGGCCGACAGACCCGGCGTGGCTTCAACCCTTCACGGGGACTGAGAAGTTTTGAAGATGAGACCGCGGCCGATTTCGCAGGCAGAGGGAGTCTGAAACACGATTCCCCTGCTCGGACTTGTTAGGATCCGGTGCCCGTCAGCGTGATTTTTGCACGCTGGTCAGGGTTCCATCTTTTAGCGACAAGGTCCCGGTCCGCGGGCCCATCGCCGTGGGTGAAAAGCTCACATTGATGGGTAGAAGTGACCTCTTCCACAAACCGATTAGAGGCAGTTCTCGGGATTGCGCCTGGATCACGGGCAAACCTTCCATAATCCGGTAAGGTAAGGGTTGCTGACCATCCGCCAAGTGACCAAGACGGACACTAAAATGGTAAGTCGCTGCGCAGGACGACGCCGCCGCGCAGAATATTTCCCATTCTCCTACCTTGACCATTGCGGCTACCAAAGCCGGGCATGCGCCCTGGCAGCCTCGGTAATGTCGCCACGATCCAGCGCTTGCTGTGGTTTTCAGGACGCAACACACCACTCAGCAACCATCGGCTGGTGAATGTCAACTTCGTCATCTGCCGAGGGACCATAGATGGCAGGTACCTTGCCGCCCATCGGACGAATATAGACACTGAGTTGGCCGCGATGATGGATGGCATCAAACAGACCGAGCCAGAACATGTGGCCCAGGCTGGTCTCGAAGAATACCTTGCCGTCCACCACAAACTGGGTGACCTTCCGTTCCCAGCTTGTCTCGTCCACATTTTTGAGGAGCGGGGCCAGTTCCCGGTGAGCTTTCTCGTAGGCGGCGATCATCTCATCGAGATTCATGGCGGGTGGGGGCACCTTCCAGTTGATCTGCCCGGTCTCCAGCAGTTCGATCCAGCACCGCTTTTCTACAACCTGCAACCACACCAGATCGGCAGCGGATCGTGAGTTCGGGTCTGGCCGGTATGCCAGTCGGTCGGCGGGAACTGCCTTGAATGTCTTCAGGAACACCGGATACTCATCTTCCCAGCAGCGAACGAAAAACTCCCGATTGGTCATAAATGCCCTCCTAATTCAAAGATTCAGGCGACGCATCAAATCTTGGAAGCGTGGCTCGCCCCGCAGAGAACTCCAGTCGGGATCGACACCGAGATGGACCATCGCGGGGAGGCGTTCTTCGTAAGCCTTCTCCAGCCATTCGAGGGCATGGCCTTTGTCGCCGGCGTGAGCGTAGAGGCGGGCGATCTGTGTCGGTTGAACGTAGGTCAGATCGGACCGCTCGCTCAGGGTCTCCGCTGCCAGACGCATCGCCCCGGAATAGCCGGTGTCGATGTAACCGCGCTGTAAAGCTTGCACAACTTCCTTGTCTCCCAACACTTCAAAAAACGTCTTTGCTTCTGCCGCTGCCTCTTCGTACACTCCCTTTCCGTAGAGAGCGCCCCATAGACGCAAATGCGCTGCGGGAAGATTTGGCTCGGTTTTGAGCGCCTTGTGAAGTTCGACGATCGCCTCGTCATACCGGCACAAATAGAACAGGTGCCAACCGTAGAAACACTGGAAAAAGAAATTGAGCGGGTCCAATTCCAGCGCTCGCTCAACGTGTACCTTCCATTCATCGGGACGTTGCAGCGAGAGCAACAAATCCGAGTAAAAGAAGTGGGCGTCGGCAGAGTTGGGCGTGAGTTCGATTGCCCGTTGATACTCTTTTACCGCTCCGTTCCAGTCCCATTCGTAGCATCTGAAATTGCCCAGGCTGATATGCGCTTCAGAGAGGGAATCATCCAGCTCAATCGCTTTCAATGCCGCCGCCTTGGCTTTCGGAAATGCCTCATGGGGTGGGACGAGCCCACAATCCCCGCGGGAACACCACACCCCCGCAATACCTACATAGGCCAGCGGGTCGCGGGGATCCCTCTCCAGGCTGACCTGGAAGTACTTGAGGGCAGTGTCGAGGTGCTCACGAGAAAGTTTGTACCAGTGAAAGCGGCCCTTGAGGTAGGCCTCATAAGCCTCAGGATTGACGCGGCGCGCGCTGCTCAGTCGCTTTGCTTCCTCCGGCGTTATGGCGACTTGGATCTCCCGGGCAATGGCACGCGCGATCTCGCTCTGCACAAGGAGCACGTCCTCGAACTCGCGGTCGTAGCTCTCCGCCCACAAGTGCGTATCGGAGGCAGCGTGGATGAGTTGGGCTGTAATGCGCACACGCGGACCGACTCGCATGACCGACCCTTCCACCACTGCGTCGACGTTCAGTTCGTCGGCAATCTGCGGCAGCGGCGTCCCAGCGCCTTTGTAGCGCATCACCGAGGTGCGGGAAGTTATTTTTACAGCCCGGAGCTTGGCCAGATCGCAGATCAAGGCCTCGGTCATTCCGTCGGCAAAGTACTCCTGCTCGGGATCGCGGGAAAAATTGGTGAACGGCAGCACGGCGACTGAGCGAATGCGTTTTGAGCGAGTTCGTTTGCGAGTGGCAGCGACGGCGGCACTTGCAGTGGAAGTGGGCAAGGTGAGCCGCCGCAGGTCCACCGCCAGTTCCTTCGCCGACTGGTAACGGTTCTCCGGTTCCTTCTCCAGGCATTTCAAGACGATTTCTTCGAGTCGCGGCGAGAGTTCGGGTCTCAGGCGACCAGGTGGAGGCGGTGCCTGGTGCAGGATGTCGTCCGACAGAGCCGTGGCCAGCTTCTCCGGGAAGGGCAGTCGCCCCGTAGCCATCTCGTAAAGCACAACCCCGGCTGAGTAGATGTCGGTGCGTGCATCCCCGGCCGCACCACGCAATTGCTCCGGGGCCACATACG
>JBGQIG010000016.1:0-17318 GCA_041498365.1 Terriglobia bacterium
ACGGTCGAGATCGACTATATCGTCCTCAACGGCATCCGCTATTTTGAGGGCCACGACGAGTTTTACTGGAACGTCACCGGCAACGACTGGCCCGTGCCCATTGATCACGTCTCTGCCCACATCTATTTGCCGCAGAACGCAGCGGGCTCGCTGCGAGCGCAGGCTTTCACCGGGGCCTACGGGTCGGCCGAGCACGACGCTACTTCCGAAGTGAGCGGCGCGAGCGTTTCATTTGAGAGCAACAATCCGTTGCCCATGCGTGGGGGAATGACGATAGACATCTTCATCCCCAAGGGCATCCTGAAAGAACCGGGGGCGCTTACACGGGCATTCTGGTTTGTGGGCAGCAATCCCATCGTGTTTTTGCCGTTCGTCGCTTTCGGCGCGATGTTCGTCCTGTGGTGGTACAAGGGCCGCGATCCCGACCCCGGGCGCTCGGTTGCGCCCATGTACGAACCGCCACCGGGTATGTCCCCGGCCGAGGCGGGCACCTTGATTGATGACACCATTGATGCCCGCGACATCACGTCCACGATTGTTGACCTGGCGGTGCGCGGCTACGTGAAGATCGAAGAAACTGTGGACACGACCCTGCTGATCTTCCACTCCAAGGACTACATCCTTCACCTGCTCAAGCCACAGAACGAGTGGCAAGGACTGGCGCCCCATGAGCGCGTAATGCTGGAGAACATTTTCGCGGGTGGGCAGCAAACGCGGCTGTCCAGCTTGAAGAATCGCTTTTACACCGCGATCCCGGTAATGCAACAGGACATAAAGTCAGCCCTGAAGAAAAAAGGTATGTACCTGGTTGATCCTGACTCGGCTAAAGGCTACAGCCTGGGAGCCGCACTTGTGATCGTCGCCCCGTTTGCCATCGCGCAGTATCTCGGATTGAAGGTGGTATTTACCCCGTCTCTTCTCGTGGCCGGGTGCTGCGTTGTTTCTGCGATCATCGTGTGGCTGTTCGCACGCCAGATGTCGGCGAAAACCGTCCAGGGCGCCCGCACCCGCATAGCGGTGCTGGGTTTCCAGGAATTCATGAACCGCGTCGACACCGACCGGCTGAAGCGCATGCCCCCGGACACCTTTGAAAAATACTTGCCCTATGCCATGGCGCTGGGCGTCGAGCACCACTGGGCGCAGGCCTTTGCCGGAATCATCCAGAACCCGCCGAACTGGTACGTGTCACCCAATGGGATGACGGGCTTCAATCCGATGTTTTTCACGAGCTCGATGAATAGCATGGCGTCGGATATGCACCAGGTGTTCGTCTCCGCGCCGCGATCCAGTTCCAGTGGCTCAGGCTTTGGCGGGGGTGGCGGTTCCTCAGGAGGCGGATTCGGCGGCGGTGGCGGAAGCGCGTTCTGAAATAGCCAATGCATCGATGTTCTTTGCGTTCTTTGCGGGCTCCTTTGCGCCCTTTGCGGTTAAAGATTCTTGCCGCAATGCTTCCTCGCGGCTGCGCGACAGCCGGTCGAACCAGCCGAGGCCGGGAAGCTTGGCGATAGTTGCGTCGATTCGGTGGGCGATTTGCGCCCCCTGCAGGTCGCCCAGGATAAATGACAAGATCCAATCCACTTCGCTGTCCGGCTTTACCCCGCCACCGACGGGCAACCAGAAATGGCGGATGATGAAGCTGGTCAGGCGTTGTGCGTTCTGTGCCCGCAACTGCAGACGCGCCTTGTTGTAATAGAAGGAGAAGTGGCGGCGCTCGTCCTTGGCCAGCCGGCGGACTATTTCCGCCAGGATGGGATTCTTAGTCTTACTCGCCAGCACGCCATAACCTTCCAGCGTCGATAACTCCGAGATCGCGCCATAGGTCAGGTACGCCGCGTGAAAGTGGGACGAGAAACGGCACAGGACCGACGACCCCAACTCCTTCAACCACTCGAAAAAAGACGTCGCCTTTTGGACTTCGGCGATGCGGGCCGCCGAGATAGGTACCCCTACCGCGTTGAGAAACTGGCGCAAAGTGCGGCCGTGGAAAAACTCTTCGTAGGCCCAGCAACTCAAAAAGGCTGTGGTCTGGGGGTCTTCGACCGCGCAGGTATTGAGGATGGCCCGCAGATAGACGATGGTATGCGACTCGATGTCGGTCATGTAGGTGAGGGCACGAATCTCCTCGTCGGTGATCGGATAACGGGAGGCCTGGGTCAAGTCGAGGTCGCTGATGTCTACTTTTTTTGACAGGCGGACGTAGGGGTCCACATCAAAGTGCAGTTGTTCACGAAGGTTTTCTGACATAGCTCATTCCAATCTTGTCTGCATTAGAGTACGGGGAGGCGACGAATCTGGATTTTACCTGCAGGCGCGGGGTACTGGCGGAAAGGGTGCCTGAGACCAGGGGGGAGGCTCGGAGCAGGCCTGGCCCGCGGGCTGGAACACATTAACTTTGCCTATGCTTTCGAAGGATGGGTGATAAGGCTCCCGGTCCTGGTCTCCCTATTGCAGCCACTTGCCGACGCGTCGGGCGCGGGTCCGAGGACATCCCGCACCAGGTTGACGGTCCTATCGTTTCAGCCGATAACTAATCCAGAGCGGTCCCCCGGGTGCCGGTCTGGCGCATAGGGGGAACCTAGTTCCTACCCTTGCTATGTGACGTATCAGGCTTTTGCGGCGGGTATCATCCGTGATATAACCGCGCAAGCAGATCGTTCTGGCTTCATTCAGGAGATCCGGCATGGGGCTGGGTTTCGCAAGTGGAAATGGGCGGAGCGAGGAGGTCTTGTGTCCGACGCGCGGACGGGGAAGCGATTCCCCCTGGAACTACCAATCAAGATCCATAAGGCGGAGGCAGGCGGCGAGCACAGCGGGGTCACCGGAAACCTGAGCGCCGCCGGGGTGTATATCCGGTCCGACACCGCGATGGATATCGGCTCGACTGTCGAGTTCGAGATTACCTTGCCGCCGGAAATGACAGGGGCCAAAGAAGGCGTAGTCATCCAGTGCCGGGGCCGTGTGGTACGCACCGATGAGCCCGCCGGCGGTCCCACGGAGGCACGTGGCGTGGCCTGCGTGATCGACTCCTACGATTTCGTTCGCCACTAGAGGCGAGGAGCTGAAGAGATGCTCAAATTGATTCTGGCCGACAATCAAGCAATCTTTCGCGCGGGAATCGCCAAAGTGCTGGCGGTCGAGGACGAAATGCGCATCGTGGCGCAGGCGCAAACCCAGGAGCAGATGTTCATGGCTCTGGACAAGTTTCGCGCCGCTGTTTTGGTGGTGGCGGGCGGCTTCCATTCCGATTTCACCGGCATACTGCAAGCCGCAAGCAAAGCGAAAACCCGGGTGGTGGTGCTGGCGGATACCGGCGAAAGCGCGCAGCGCTACATGGGCGCAGGGGCGCATGGCGTGGTGTATCGCAACGTGACCAGCGCGGCCCTGGTCGATTGTGTACGCAAAGTCGCCCGCGGCGAGAGCTGGGTGCAGGACATCGCGGTGCCCAGCGAATTGACCGAAAACGATATGGTTGGATTGCGGGTGCGCGACCGCCTGACCGCAAAGGAACTACGAATCGTCGCGCTGATCGTGCAGGGCTATAAGAACAAGGAGATCGCCTCGCAACTGGGAACCACCGAGCAGGTGATCAAGAATTATCTGCGCAACGTATATGACAAGATCGGCGTCTCTGACCGGCTGGAGCTGGCGTTGTTCACCATTCATCACCGCATTCTGAATGAAGCGGCGGCAGCGACTGCGGCAGCGGCAACGCCGCAGGCGGGAGCGGGAGTTTCCTCGTAGAGTTCGGACCACGGAAGATCAGGCCGCCCGCGGGCGGCCTTTTTGTTTCAAGGAGCCTCGAAGTCGAGGGCGTAGACTTCCTGCGAGCTGATGTCGCGCACCAGGAGGGTGAACCGTCCAGCGTGACCCCGCTCCAGGGAGTCCACGCCATCACCGCGCGGCGTAGTCCTTTGAGACTGGCCACACGTTCCAATTTTTGCAGGATGCGGTAGTGTGAGATGCTTTGCCCAATCATGAATGGTTGGAAGGTGAGACGTGTGGCCGGAACGGAATGTTATGCGGTGGGAGGCGTGTCAGTCAATCACCCGCCTTGACATGACCCGCCGCAGACCTACCGGAGGCCTGTGGCAAGGCAAGCTTTCCATTACTCAGTCCGCTGTGATGACGGCAATCGGTTTTTTGCGTTGGACTTTGCCGGCATGTACGGGCACAGTAGCAGTGTCCAGAGCTCGCGAGAAACATAGCGCAAGCGTTGGTGCTGCGAACTCTGAAGTTCGTTTTCTAACCCCCGTAGTTTCGACTCGTTCATTCCTGACCTCGTTGTCCCAACCCAAATCACGCTAGCGACGCTAATCGGCGCAGACGCCGATGTGTCCGCTCACGCCAACCCACAAAGGAGATCAGGTTATGAAATCGATTCGCAGTTCGATGCTTTTCAGGATACTTGTCCTGGCTATCGGCGTATTGGGCGCATCTGCAAGTTCCGCCTACGCACAAACTGTCAATGGCACATTCACTCTTAACCACGAGACTCGCTGGGGCAGCATGGTTCTGCCCGCCGGAGATTACGCGTTCTCCTTGCCGTCTCCGAACCTGCCGGCGCAGATCATCGTTCGCAAGATCGGCGGTTCCCAGGTGACGATTGTCCTATCGCAGATGATCTCCACAGAAAAACTGACAGAGGTCAGCAGATTGGTTCTCGGTCACAGCGAAAGCGGAGAATCGTTTGTGAGTGCCTTGTACCTGGGAGATCTCGGTTTGGGCCTGCACTATGCGCCGCCCAAGGCGAAGATGCCAGGTACGGAAACGGCTAAATTGGGCCCTATCGCCGATTCTCAGCCGGGCAAGTAAGGGCTTCATGCGGAAGCGGGGCATGGCAGCAAGCCCGCTTCCGCATTTTTCCTTGGATCGAATTCCTCCGCCGTGCACGCTAGTGTGCAGCGGAGTTTTTCAATTGGTCCGGGAGTTGCGCCGCAATTCATCGGTGACGACGACGGCTTCGGCAACCTCTCGCATTGATTTTCGTGTCTGCCGGCTCTGCCGCTGCAAAGCAAGATAGGCCTGCTCCTCATCGAGCGAGAGGTCGCGCTGCAAAATACCTTTTGCGCGCTCCACGATTTTTCGAGTTTCCAGTTTCTGCGAGAGATGGGTATTCTCGGTCTCCAGCCGGGCCATCTCGATTTCCGCTCCCACCAGAAAACCGGCAGTCGAGATGAGCCGGGTTTCGCGCTGGTTGTGAACATGGGGGCGACGATGCTGCAGGTTGATTACGCCCACGACTCGGTTGCGACACATCAAAGGCACGGATAGGAACGCTTCATACGTATCCTCGGGTAACTCGTGGAAGAATTGAAAACGAGGATCCTTCGAGGCATTTTTCGAGACCACAACCGGCTCGCGATGTTCCGCCACCCAACCGGTGAT
Source organism: Terriglobia bacterium (assembly GCA_041498365.1). Lineage (GTDB taxonomy): Bacteria > Acidobacteriota > Terriglobia > Terriglobales > Acidobacteriaceae > JAIQFF01. The sequence continues at coordinate 5,386 of JBGQIG010000016.1, forward strand.
GCCCTCTCCGACATGCAGTTTCAGCCGGTCCACGACCTCGGGGTGTGGATTTTTGGAAGCGCGCAGCACCAGATCTTCGCCTTCCAGTACATAAATCAAACAGGAATCGCACTTCACCAGGGCTGATGCAAAATCCACAACACGCGTGAGCACCTCATGCAACGCGTCCGCGGAAGCCATCCGGGTACCGAGTTCGTGCAGGAAATCAACTGAAGCATCGTCGATGGGCAATGAAGTAGCCATGTTTTAACAATAGGAGACGAGGTTTCGCTTGTCCAATTGCAATTTTCGATCAACGGGATAAAACCTTTTCGCGCACTTTATGAGAATTAATAGAATCTTAACAATGGGCGAGACGCATCGTCACCGGAAGAAGGTCATCGCCGAGTTGAGTGCAAATGATTCTCATTTAAACCAAGCGTGGCTCGCACTGCTGCGCGAAAAGGACTCGGGCTGATCTCACAAGCAGCCGTGATCGTCGTTGGCGGGAAGGATATTTCACGCAACAAACCGGTCTTCATAGCTCCATAGCCAGAAGTACGAATCTTCGTTTATACACTGTAATGTACTCAAGGGATCTGCAATTGCACCCTGTGCCATTTCTCGCTGGACCGATCTACGCTCTGATCTTTTGGGGCGCGTGTGCATTGTGGATACTGCCGGAAGTGGTCGCCTGGAAGGTCAAGCGAGCCACTGGCTCCGCGGAGACTCGCGATAAAGGCTCTCTTATACTCATCGCGGTCCTTTGGTGGACCGGAATAGCGTTGGACTTTTCACTCTCGTTCCTCCTGCCGCAAGCCTCCATTTCGTGGAAACGGACCTCTCTCTTCTTTGTAGGCATTTGCCTCATGCTATTGGGGATTGCGCTTCGCTGGTATTCGGCGACGATATTGGGAAAGTATTTTACGTTCGACGTTGCCATACACGGAGGCCAGGTTTTGATCGAAGTCGGCCCGTATCGCTACATCCGTCATCCTTCCTACACGGGCGCCCTTCTGACTTTGCTTGGATTCGGTATGGCGCTTGGAAATTGGGCGGGCCTGGTCGCGGCTCTCTCCTGCTTGGGAGCCGCCTATACTTATCGCATACCAATCGAGGAGGCCGCACTCACTGCGGCTCTCGGGGACTCCTATCGGCAATATGTGCGGCGAACGTGGCGTCTGGTGCCGTTCTTGTATTAGAGTCTGTCGGCGGCACATTCTCGAACGATTGACAAAGGGAACATGCTTTCCAGACGCGAGTTCATTGCCGGCTCAGTTGCTCTCGCGTTCGCTCCAGATGCCTCCGGAAGCCGACCACGCGAAAATGGGTCGATTCTGGTTAACGATATTCATTCCCAACTCAATCCCACTCAAGTACAGAAACTCTTAAAGCCGCGATCTCTGGAAGATGTGCAGAATATCGTTCGTACGGCCCGAAAAGATAGGAAGGCAATCTCGGTCGCGGGCGGGCGACACGCCATGGGAGGGCAGCAATTTGGCACTGACACCGTGCTGATTGATATCAGAACCCTGAGCCGCGTGATCCATCTGGATCGGGAGCGTGGAATTTTGGAGGTGGAAGCTGGAATTGAGTGGCCAGAGCTGATTGAGGGTTATCTTACACGGCAAGATACGGATCGCCAGGTTTGGGGAATCGCCCAGAAACAAACTGGCGCTGATCGACTGACCATGGCTGGAACCGTCTCGGCAAATGCGCATGGGCGTGGTCTCACGATGAAGCCGTTCGTGAGCAACGTTGAGTCTTTCGTTCTTGTAGATGCCACAGGAACAGCGCGCACGTGCAGCCGAACCGAGAATCCTGAGTTGTTTCGGTTGGTCGCGGGCGGATACGGCCTTTTTGGAATCGTTACCTCCATCCGATTGCGCCTGGTGCCAAGAAGGAAGGTCGAACGGGTTGTGGAAATCCGGACAGTGGACGATCTAGTTGGCACGTTCGAGAAGCGTATTTCTAACGGTTTTGAATTTGGCGACTTCCAATTCTCAATCCAGCATGACTCTGACGACTTCCTGCATAAGGGTGTTTTCTCCTGCTATCGCCCAGTTCCAATGGAGACGCCGGTCTCACCCGTACAGAAGCAATTGTCCGACGAGAATTGGAGGCAGTTGCTGTATCTCGCCCACACTGATCAGAAACAGGCATTCGAAAGATATGCGGATTACTATCTTTCGACCAGCGGGCAGGTGTACTGGTCGGACACTCACCAGTTGAGCATTTACCCCGACAACTACCATCGCGAAATCGACCAGAAGCTCCACGCTCCTTATCCCACCAGTGAAATCATCACCGAGATCAACGTTCCAAGATCAACGCTGAAGGGATTCTTCGACGAAGCGCGAGAGGACTTTCGCAAGAACAAGGTCGATTTGATCTATGGTACTGTCCGCATTATCGAGCGCGACGATGAGAGCTTCCTGCCTTGGGCGAAGCAACCCTATGCCTGCATCATCTTCAACCTGCACACGGTTCACAGCCCTGAGGGGCTTCAGCGTTCATCAGACGCTTTCCGAAGGCTCATAGACATGGCAGCACGACGAGGAGGAACCTACTACCTTACGTATCATCGTTATGCCACTCGAAAGCAGGTTGAAGCCTGCTATCCACAATTTGCGGAATTTCTCCAGCTAAAAAGGAAGTACGACCCTGAAGAGCGGTTTCAAAGCGACTGGTACCGACACTACAGAACCATGTTCGCGGATAACCTTTAAACCACAGCAGGTGGGAAATTCCTTCACCGGACTGACCGCGATTCAGGATGCTCATTTCACGGCGAGCATACCAGCAGCGGGACCCGCGCAGCTCTCTAGAAGGAGCTTCCCGAGCTATCCGCCGCCGTGAAGCTACTGAACCCATAGTTGGCATTCGTTCCCGAGCAGCCGCTTACCGTATTGTCGAGATTGAATCCTATCCCGGGACTTCCACTCGAATAAGTGCTGTCCGTCACCTGGCCCAGCTGCACGCCATTCTTGTAGGCCGTTATGACGTTTCCCACAACCGTCGCCATCACGGTATCGCCGTTGGAGACCCCGAACTGGGCTCCATTGAAAATTTCGAGGAAGGTGAAGTCTCCGACGGCGCCGTTCCATCTGACGATCTGCATGTAGGCGGACGAACTGCTGGAGACTTTGTAATTGATCTCATACCCTGTGATGCTGTGGGCTGCTACCCGATATCGAAGGAGCAACTCTACTTCCTGGGAACAATTCTCCAGGGGAGCGGCGAGAGCAAACACCACCCCGGTAGCCTTCTGATCTGCTTGCCAGGTTAGACCCTGCAGTATAGCGATGGCGTCGGTGAAGTTGGCGCCGACCTCGTGGCCGATGGCTCGGCCCGGCGTGGTGGAAACGTTTGTCCAATCCAGGCCGGTCGCTCCTCCGTTGACCCACTTTCCCCCTTCGGAAATAGGATCTTCGGTCAGGGGGAAATTTGTAGAGTAAGGGTCTCCTGCAGCAGATGGTGTAGTTGATCCACCACAGCCGCACATGAGCGAGACCAGGATTAACGTCAGCCCCCGTTTCCACACGATATTCATCTCACCTTGGATGCTGAAACCCGCCGGGAGGAGGGTCGTCGTAGCAACTTTATTGAAGCATTTTCATCAAGAATTTCCCGAGCGTTATTTGATTGGCTGGAGTGACGTTAGTAACGGGTCATCTCGCCCGTCATAACCGGCGGTCATCTGTCTGATGCGAATGATTTTACGTTTCAGATCTTCTCGCCTATCGCTTTCCCCTGGCTAAACAAATAGAGGTAATCCGGGCCGCCGGATTTCGAGTCGGTGCCGGACATATTGAAGCCGCCGAAGGGATGCGCGGCGACCGTGGCACCGGTGCACTTACGGTTGATATAAAGATTGCCAACATGGAATTCGCGAATGGCGCGCTCGATCTTCTCGCGTGACTTGGTATAAACGGCGCCTGTCAGGCCGAATTCGGTGTCGTTGGCGATTTCGAGCGCGTGGTCGTAATTCCTGGATTTGATCACGGCCAGCAGCGGACCGAAAACTTCTTCCTGTTCGAGACGCGACTTGGGCGGAATATCGGCGATCACGGTGGGCTGCAGGAAGTATCCTTCTCCCGCACCGGCGTTCTTCGCGGGACCGCCGCCGGTGATGATGCGTCCATCCTTTTTCCCGACTTCGATGTAGTCCAGAATCGACTTCATGGAGCCTTCGTTGATCACCGCACCCATGTTGGCATTTTCCGCGGGATCGCCGACCGTAATCTTCTCCACCCGCGCCTTCAGCTTATCCAGGAATTTGTCGTAGATGCGCTCGTCAACAATGGCGCGGGAGCAGGCCGAACACTTCTGCCCCTGGAAGCCGAATGCGGCCTGGGCCACGCCTTCAACGGCGGAGTCGATGTCGGCATCGGCGTCCACGACGATGGCATCCTTGCCACCCATTTCGAGGATGGTGCGCTTGATCCATATCTGGCCGGGAGCCTGCGTGGCCGCGCTCTTGTTGATGTCCAGACCAACTTCACGGGAACCCGTAAAAGCGATGTAGCGGGTCTTGGGATGCGCAACCACTGCGTTACCGAAGCTGGCGCCGGCTCCGGGACAGAAATTCACCACGCCCTCGGGCATGCCGCACTCTTCGAGTAGCTCGACGAATTTTGCCGCGATAGTGGGAGAGTCGCTGGAAGGTTTAAGAATGACGGTGTTGCCGCTGACGATGGATGCCAGGGTCATGCCCGCCATGATGGCACAGGGAAAATTCCACGGCGGAATTACGGCGCCCACGCCCAGCGGTATGTAGGTGAGGGTGTCGCGCTCGCCGGGCATTTGTACGGGCAGTTCAGTCCGGGACAACCGCAGGGCTTCACGCGCGTAGTACTCGCAGAAGTCGATGGTCTCGGCGATATCGGCATCAGCCTCAGCCCAGTTCTTGCTTACTTCGAAAACCAGCCAGGCGCAGAATTCAAATTTGCGCTCGCGCAACACGTCGCCGACGTGAAAAACAAGGCTGGCGCGCTCTTCAAACGAGGTGTCGCTCCAGCTGGCAAAGGCTTCGAGCGCTGCCTGCATAGCCGGTTCGACGTGTTCCTTTCCGGCCTTTTGGTGCAGTCCGACAACCTGGGACGGCCTGGCCGGATTGATGGATTTGATCTTGTCCCGGGTCTGAATCCGCTTGCCGCCAATGATCAGGTCATACTCGCGGCCCAGTTGAGCACGCACTTTCTCAATCGCGGCTCGCATCTGGCGGGCATTGTCTTCTCGCGCGAAATCGGTAAGGGGTTCGTTTACGAACGGGCCCTCATGCAGGCGAATCTGTGGTCGAGTCGGAGCTTCAACGGTTGCCATAAATGCACCTCAGAGAAAATATTGATGCCGGTCGGCAGAGGTAAGACTCCTCATTGTAGCATCGGGAGAAGGGTTCTTTGTCTTGGGCGGCTGAAACCGCCATTGAAAATAAAGCCTTTCAATGCAGCGATGAAGCGCTGCTCACCCCGTACAATTGCCGGATTATTTCTCCAGGAAGCCGGCGATTGCAGGAGCTACCTTTTCGACCTCACATTCGGGCGCGAGGTGGCCGCAATTACCGCGTAGTTCCAGAACCTCCGCGTGAAGAAGTTTGGCGAATTCGAGAGCCGGCCCGGGTGTGACCATGTGATCGGTGAGTGACGCCACCACCAGAACCTTGGCCTTGACCGCGGCTGCCGCGCGATCCATGGAACCGCCGAGGGTGGCGGAAACATCGTGGCTCATCATGGCCTGGGACTGGCGGATGTGGTTGTTGGCATCGAATTCCGCGACCTGCTTCCGGGTTGCGGCGATCCACTCGGGCAATTTTTCGCGGGTATTATCCTGGTTGAATTTGTCCGGAGTTTCGATGGCGAGGCCTTCAAGTCCGGTGAGCAGGGTTAGAGCTGGTTGTTCCTTGTATTCGCCTTTTTTCCAGGCAGGGTCGCTCATGATGGCATCGTTTTCGGTCTGCCAGAGCAGGAGATCAAAAGCGGCCAGGCGAGGGGATCCGACGATGGGGATCGCCCTCTCCATAAAATCCGGATACGAGACCGTCCACTGAAAGGTTTGCATTCCGCCCATTGAAATCCCCATCACCGCTTTCAATTGGTCGATATGCAGCACCTGGGTGAGCATCTGATGTTGGCTGTTAACCATGTCCCGGATTCCAAACTTGGGGAACTTCATATGTGGCTGGAGTCGGCTGTTGGAGGGCGAAGTAGAAACGCCGTTGCCCAATGCGTCCACCAGGATGACGTAGTATCTGGAACTGTCCACTACCTTGCCCGGGCCGACCAATGGGACCAGTTGGGCAGTGGTTCCGGTGAACCAGGTGGGAAACAGGATTGCGTTGGACTTGCCGGCGTTAAGTTGCCCAAGTGTGCGGTAACCGAGGCGGCAGTCGCGGATGACCTCGCCCGTTTCCAGCTTGAAGTCGCCGAGATTGGCAAATTGCTGCTGGCCCTCCTGAGCGACGGCCGCAAGACGGAAGAGAAGTGCCAGCAGAGTGAAGCGCAAGATGTTTTTCATGGTGGGAAATTGTACGCCCACGGCCACTACCGTAGCGCCGGCCTCCGGCCGGCCCGATGGGTGGGCGGGACGCCGGCGCTACAGAACCTTGACCGACGCGGGCGTTTCTGCGGGCTTGTAGCTCATGGCTGCCGTGCGTTCCAACTTGTCCCACGCGAAGCGCTGTCCTTCAGCGGCACGTTTCAGCGTCTTCAGCAGCACCAGAGAGAACAACTGGCGATAGGCGAAGCGCTGCAGCCACACCTGGCTGAGCAGCCATGCGTCCTCAGGTGCGCCCGGACGGCGGCGCTCGAGCGCGAATGCAATCGCCGAAGCCAGGAAGTCCATCACCAGGAAAGCCACAAAGAAAACAATTAGACGCTGAAAGCTAGCCGGATCAGTTGACTCGGGATGAAAGAACTTCTGAATGGAATACCAGATCGCTCCCACGAAAAACATGATGTCGATCAAAGGCGAGACCAGTGGCAGCAGAATCTGGAAGATCACAATGTTAGGCAGGGCAATCCATCCGAGTACACCTTTGCGGCCGAACGCCGCGCGGTGCTTCCACACGGATTGCAAAATCCCGAACGACCAGCGAAAGCGTTGACGCATCAGGCCGCGAGCGTTGACCGGAGCCTCAGTGTAGGCAAGGGCCAGATCTTCATACTCGACGCGATATCCTCGCCGCAGCAATGCCATGGTCAGGTCGGCGTCTTCAGCCACTGTGTCAGTGTGGAAGCCGCCTGCCTCGCACACCGCAGAGACCCGCCAGGCGCCAATCGCGCCCGGCACCACGCTGACCGCACCCATCGTGTTCAGGGCGCGCCGTTCGAAGTTCTGGCTGGTGATGTACTCCAGGGCCTGCCAGCGCGTCCAGAGGTTAATGCGGTTGCCGACTTTGGCGTTGCCGGCCACCGCGCCGACCCTGGGATTCAGAAAATGAGGCACGAGGCGGGAGATGGCATCCAGGGCAACAACCGTGTCGGCGTCAATACCGACAAAAATCTCTTCGTCGCGCAGGTGCTCCAGGCCAAAGTTGAGAGCGTCCGCTTTGCCGGAGTTAGGTTTGGTCAGCACCAGGACCCTGCCCGCGGCCTCTTCGCGGGTAAACCCAGCCCGCGCGACCTCGAGCGTCTTATCGCTGGAACCGTCATCAATCACGATTACGAGCAAGTTGGGATAGTCCGAAGCCAGCGCGGCACGAATAGTTCGCTCGATGACCTTTTCTTCGTTGTACGCAGGAATCAGCACCGCAACCGGGGGAAGATACGTCTTCGCGTCCCCCGCACTTCCGTAACGGCGTGGCCACAGGCGGTCGAAGATCGCAAAAGCGCCGATGAAGAGCAGGCGCCCGGTCATGAGCACATCCCCAACGAAAAAGATCCAGGTAATAGTCACGAAGACCAGGGGGAAGAGCACAAACCCAAACAGGTTCAGGCGGGCGGTCCAGCGCTGATTAGAGGGGATGGGAGGCATGACGTCTGCCCGGGTTCTCCCCAGTAATTCGTATAGGGGAACGATCTTCAATCCCCTCTCTCTCGCGCCTGCGATGATCTTGGGCAGGGCAAGCACGGTTTGTTCGCGATCGCCTCCGCCGTCGTGCAGCAAGATGATGTTGCCGCAGCGAATGTCGCTCGCCGCGCAGGGTGGGAGATGGGCCAGGACGTCGGTGGCTATCTGATCGGCGCTGCGCCGCGGAGTATCACGCCAATCGCTGGGGTCGATCTTGTCGCCCACGGTAATGTAGCCCATGTCCTGCGTGATCTCGAGTGGACGGACTTGATCTTCGGTATCCGGCTCCGCGTCGATCGAATATGGCGGCCGGAACAGAATCGTACGCATGCCCAGAAGGCTGGCGAATAGCTGCTCGGTAAGATTGAGCTCAAAGGTCCGCATGTAGCCGCGAGAGATGTTGCTGATGTCGGGATGGGTAAAGGTGTGGTTCCCGATTTCATGTCCCTCGCGGTAGATGCGCTTGGTGACGTCGGAAAACTTGTCCGCTTGAATTCCTATCAGAAAAAAAGCGGCTGGCGCCTGCTCGCGCTTGAGCACATCCAGGATCTTGGGGGTCCACTCCGGGTCCGGGCCATCGTCGAAGGTGATGGAAACTCTGTCCGGGCTCGACCCATACCGCGCCACCCGATATGGCTCCGGCAGTGAGTCGAGGCTCTGATCCGTAATCAGACCGGTTGCCTGGTCCAATGTAATGGAACGCTGGCCGTGGGTGGGCCGGGCCTCGATGCGCAAAATCTCGCCATCGCCTTCCATATCCACGTCCTGACCGGGCGGAACGTCCTTCAACTTGTTTTCTGCGCCGGCCTCGCCCGGAATATCCCAGACCCGCCACAGCGAGCGGTCTTCGGAGCCCAGACGCCAAAGAGCGAAAGTCTTGATGCCCAGGCCCTGGGCGGCGCGCATCTGGTTGAGCGCGGTCACAGCGTCGAGAAACCATATGTCATGCTGAAGATTGTGCTCGTCAAGATAGCTGATGTGGGGATTGAGGCTGTCACCGTCAAAGTCTACGTCCACTTCGGAGTCGCGCGAGGCCAGCCAGGCATCCTGCACGGAAACGTTGATGTCCTTCACTCGCGCTGGCAGCGCGCCGTGTCTGGGCTTGCGCACCCAGTCATAGCCGTAGTTGCCGATGGCCGAGATCAGCTTGTCCTTCGGGATCACCTTGCTTGCCGCTTTGAGATTGTCGGTAAACCAGTCTTGTGAAGCCACCGGTCCGGGTGTCCCCGGGGAAGGATAGTGCTCGTCGTAGTTCATCAGCACCACGCCATCCACTGGAGCAGCGACCGCGGAATAGTCGTAGTCCTCGTTACGCGCCGGAACGCTGACGTACAGCTTCATGCCCTTGGCGTGCAGGTCGTCCGAGAGTTCCTTCAGCAAGGCCACATAGCCGGGCTGTCCCTTACGGGAAAGGGTTTCGAAGTCGATCATCAGGCCGCGATACTTATCCGTACCCAGGAATGCGGCCATCTGCTGGCGAAAGCGGGATCGAGCCTGCCGATCATTCAAGAAAGAAGTTATGTCCACCCAGTCGGTTCCGTCAAAATTGTTGACCATAGGGAAGACTTCCAAGCCGGTTTCTTCCGACTTCAGAAACGGCATGACCTTGTCATCCACGGAACGGACGGTGGAACCTTGCACGACATCAAAGAATCGGTTGGTTTGCTCATCGATGCTTTGCAGACGTCCGTCAGGCGTGATGGTGTGCAACCAATCCGGAAAGAGCAAATCAATCTGCCGGGCGTATTCGCGCAAGGAAGAAAAACTGGCGGCGTCGTAAGGGACGTAGAAGGCCGCGCGGATGCCTTCTTCCGCATTGAGCTTCACCTGCGAAGGGGCTGACTTGGACTTGCGATGACTGCGGTGCGCTGCCGCCAGCTTTCGCCGCTCTTTCGCTTTTTCCTTCTCTTTTTCCTTCAATGCGTGATACGGACGCTTCTGCGCGGGAAGCAACAGGTCTGGCAACGGCTCGCTGCGCAACGCCGTGTAGGCAAAAAAAATGACCAGCGCTGTAATGCTTATGCCCAGGACGTCAAAAGCCAGCCGTATCCGCTTCCAGCGGGCCTGGCGGGGATCGTAAAAGACAGGTTGCGCCATGAAAATGGATGTGAGTTCATCCTAAGCTGAGCTTTCCGGACGGTCAAACCGCTTGCAGAAGCGCGTCCGCGGGCAACGCGCGGAAAGTGTCCGCGTGGCTGCGGTATATTCTTAGCGTGCGCCAACTTGTGCGCCAACACTTCCGATTTTTTCTGCTTGCCACGCTGGCTGCGCTTGGGCTGCGCATCTTCTTCATTTTTCGCTTCCCCGTAGTTACTACCGATTCCTTCGTTTACGGGGACCTGGCCAAGAACTGGCTGCAGCATGGAATTTACGGCCTGAGCGGGCCGGACGAGATTTCCGCTACCTACATCCGATTACCCGGGTATCCCGCGTTTCTTGCGGCGGTGTTTGCCATCTTCGGCATGGAGCATTATCGGGCGGTGCTTCTGGTGCAGATGTTCGTGGACCTCGGCACCGGTTTCCTGATCGCCGACATGGCGCGGCGGTTGCTTTCGCCCAGGGCCGCCAAGGCTGCATTCCTGTTGGCGGCGCTCTGTCCTTTTTTGGCGAGCTACGCGGCTGCTGCGCTTACCGAGACATTGGAAATCTTCTTCACCGCGCTGGCTCTAGATTTCGCCATCGCTGGGCTTGAGACGCTGGAAGAGAGACGCATGCTTCCATGGCTGGGTTGCGGATTGGCCACAAGCGCTGCCATTCTGTTGCGCCCAGATGGCGGGCTGGTGCTCCTGGCAATTGAGTTGTCTCTGGCGGGACTGCTGATACGTGGTTGGAGAGGCAGGAGGCGGGCGGGGGCGCCCGCGCCACACCTACTGGCCGTGCCACACATCCTGAAGGTTGGCTTGATTCTTGCGCTGGTCTCTCTGGCGCCGCTGGTTCCCTGGGGCTTGCGCAACCTGCGCACTTTGCATCGCTTCCAGCCGCTGGCGCCGCGCTACGCCAACGAAGAAGACCAGTTTGTCCCTTCGGGATTCAATCGCTGGGTGAAGACCTGGATCGCTGATTATGCTTCGGTCGAGGAATTCTACTGGCCTGTGCCTGGAGACGCCGTGGATGCCGGCAAACTTCCCGCTCGCGCCTTCGATTCCGAAGCGCAACGCCAGCAGACCGAGGAATTGTTGGCGAACTACAACCAGGAGCTTCAGGTCAGTCCCGAACTGGATGCCCGGTTCACGGCGCTGGCCGATGAGCGCGTCCGTCACGCGCCCCTGCGTTACTACGTGGGGCTGCCCTTGCTTCGCATTGCGGATATGTGGCTGCGCCCACGCACCGAGACTCTGCCTTCCGACCGCCGATGGTGGGAATTCGACGACGACCCGAAGTGGTCGGCGCTGGCGGTGTCGCTCGGGATCGTTGGTCTGGTCTACGTGGGAATGGCTGCCGTCGGACTGGTGCAGGCGCGGCACATTCCATTCTTGGGTCTGCTGCTTACGTTTGTAATTTTGCGATCTCTCTTTCTGGGCACATTGGAAAACCCCGAGCCTCGCTACACGCTGGAGTGTTATCCCGTAATTCTCCTGTTGGCCGGCGCTGTCTTCCATTAACAGATAACACTGGTCTGAGGATTGTCTCGCTTCCAAAAGTCAGAGTTTGCCTTCTAAAAATCAAATCCCTCTCGCAGGCCCGTAGCAACCCGCACAAAATTCAGCTTCCAGTTTCTTGGCTAGCGAATTGCAGATTACAGCTGTGAGTTCTCCAGACCTCGTTATCTGAGTTGAACAAACGCCGTATCACATAACAGCTGTTATGCGTGCGAATAGACAATCGTATTTTGACAAATCCGTCTTGCGAGCCGCTCAGAAGGAGCTTTCTATGCGTTCAGTAAGGCCATTGGCTGTGCTGCTGGTTATCCTCTCGGTCGTAAGCACGCTCACCTGGGCGCAGAC
>JBGQIG010000017.1:0-17278 GCA_041498365.1 Terriglobia bacterium
GGCGACGAGCAGAAGGGACCACCCGAGTTGTTCCGTGAGGCCTACGCTTACGCCGCCGACAACGGATTGCACCTCACGGCTCACGCCGGAGAAAATGCGGGGCCAGAGTCTATCTGGGGCGCTCTCAATCTCCGGGCGGAACGTATCGGACATGGCCTGACCGCTTCGCAGGATCCGGAACTGATCGAGGAACTAGCCACTCGCCAGGTTCCGGTCGAGATTTGTCTTACCAGCAACCTGCGCACCGGCTCTTGCCCATCGTTGAGCGCTCATCCGGTTCGTCAATACTTCGACCAGGGGGTCATGATCACTCTCAACACTGACGATCCCGCCATGTTTCGTACCTCTCTGGCGCGGGAGTACCAGTTGGCCCAGCAGCTATTCGGTTTCACCGACGAACACCTGCGGGAACTGGCACGCAACTCCTTCGAAGCGTCTTTCCTGCCTGCGGAAAAGAAGCTGACATTCTTGAATTTGTTTGACGCAGCAGCAGCCCACACTTAGCCTTTCCTGACTGGTTCTACCGGAGCCCGGGGCATGAGGGTATCTCTAATCGCATGGTTGTGCCTGGCCACATCGCTTTGCGCTGAGTCCAAGCCAAAGGCCGTGCCCGAGACGCTCATTTTCACCAACGTCAACGTGGTGAACACGCGCGATGGCATGATTGCGCGGAATATGACCGTCGTGATCAAGAAAGGGCGGATCACCGGAATCGGCAAGGTGGGCCTGGTCGAGGAGGGGCGGGACATCCATATCGTCAATGCCAACGGAAAATATATGGTGCCTGGACTGTGGGACATGCATGTCCACAGCGCCTTTCTGTCACCGGCGTGGGACGAAAGGGTGATCTACCCCTTGTACATCGCGAACGGCGTGACCGGCGTACGCGATATGGGTGGAGATCCGGACGTGCTGGAACGGAGGCGAAACCGGATTGAAAGCGGAGACCTGCTGGGCCCGCACCTGATGTTGGCTGGCCCGTTTCTGGCAGGAGGGAAGAGCGACCAGCAGACGATCGCGGTCCATACTCCCGAAGATGCGCGTCGCGCGGTAGACGCCGTGAAAAGACGGAATCTGGATTTTGTCAAGATACTCTCCAACATCCCCCGCGCTTCATACTTTGCGATTGCCGACGAAGCGGTGAAACAGAAAATACCGTTCGCCGGGCATGTCCCCTATTCCGTCAGCGCCGCCGAAGCAACCGCGGCGGGGCAGAGGAGTATCGAGCACCTGACCGGAATCCTGCTGGCCTGCTCTTCCCGGGAAGAGGAGTTGCGCGCCCAGGGTCTGGCTGCATTGGCGAACCGCGATTACGCATCCTACGAGAAACTGGGCACGCAGATCATAGCCACCTATGACCCAACCAAGGCGCGCGCGTTGTTCCTCCAAATCGCAAAGAGCAATACCTGGCAGGTTCCGACCCTGGTCTGGACGCAAGCGAACAGCCGGATTGACGATCCCGATCTGGAAACTGATTTCCGTCTCAGATATGTTCCCGCTTCCGTACGCGCACAGTGGAATCCCGCGAAACTCCGGGAAAGAACCTCGCCCGGCGAACTGGCAAGTCTGAAGGCCGAAGCCGCCCGCGATGTGGAGTTGGTGCGTGCGATGCATAGCGCCGGAATACAATTCATGGCTGGCAGCGACGGGCCTGACCCTTACGTATTTCCTGGGTTTAGTCTGCACGATGAGTTGGAGTGGCTGGTCAAGAGCGGCTTCACTCCGTTGCAGGCCCTGCAGGCCGCCACCCTTAGGCCAGCGATGTTCCAGGCGAAAATGGATCAATACGGGGTTGTAGAGAAAGGCAGCGTCGCGGATCTGGTATTGCTGGACGCAAATCCGCTCGACGACATCCGCAACACGCGCAAGATTTTCGGCGTGGAGGTGGGGGGCAAGTACTATTCGCGGCAGGCTCTCGACGCGATGCTCCAGCAAGTCGAGAAGCTGGCCGCTCAACATTGAGCCGTAAAGGTACTTCCATGACGCAGCATATCGGCATCGTTGCCTGCAGCGCGGAAGGTGCTGCGCTCTGTTACCGGACCATTGCCCTGGACGGCGCCAGGCTGCTCGGGCCGCACGATCACCCCGAAGTCTCCATGCATACCCATCCCCTGGCGCGATACATGAGCTGTATTGACGCCAACGATTGGCCCGGGGTGGCTGAACTCATGCTTTCGTCGGCCGACAAGCTGGCGAGAGCGGGCGCGGACTTCCTCATTTGCCCCGACAACACCATTCACCAGGCGTTCGACCTTGTCCAGCACCGCTCACCGCGCCCCTGGCTCCATATTGCGGAAGAAGTCGCGCACGAAGCGCGACGAAGTCATTTCAAGCGCCTGGGAGTGCTGGGCACGCGCTATCTGATGGAGGGTCCGGTCTATCCGGAGAAGCTGAAAGCCGCAGGCCTGGAACACCGCATCCCGGGCGCGCAAGAACGTGAAAGAATCAACCAGATAATTTTTGACGAACTGGTGAACGCGCAGTTCACCCCACGTTCTCTCGCATATTTTCAGGAAGTAATCCGAACCCTGGCCGATGAGGGCTGTGACGCGGTGGTCCTGGGGTGCACCGAAATCCCTCTGCTCGTGACGCCCGATTCCTCGTCGCTGCCGACCCTCGATTCCACCCGCCTGCTGGCCAGAGCCGCGGTAAGGAAAGCCGCAGGCATCTGAACCATTCACCGCTGATCTGCGAATACATGAGCAAAGGTAAAACCGTGAGCAGCGTAGCTGCTCACGGTGGTGTTTTCAGGGATTAAAACGCGATCCTCTTAGTTCCGGGAGAGATCCAAGCTACTTTCCAGCGAGGAGGCATTAGCGTCAAACTTGCTTAGCGGCGCCAGATCGAAACGTTCTTCGATCGTCTTGAGAATCGAGAGAGTGTCGTGTTGGGTGTGGTCTACAAAGTGTCGCTTGGCAAATGGGCCGATCACAATTGTAGGAACGCGCGAGCCATCCCCCCAAACGCCATTGTTGGTCGGTGGAGCGACGTGGTCCCACCGGCCGCCATGCTCATCGTAAGTCACGATGATGAGGCTGTGGTCCCAGTACTCACTGTCCTGGACCGCCTTGACGATGTCGGCGACATGCTGCTGACCTTGCAACAGGTCGGCGTAGCCGGGGTGCTCGTTGTTGGGGCCAAGCGGCTTGATGAAGCTGACCGCCGGGAGATCGTGATTTTGCAGATCGAGGAAGAAGTCGGTTTCGTCCTGCAGATGAGCGGCGGAAACCAGATTGCGCTGGCCATTGATCCAAGGAGCATAGTTGTCATAATAGGCCAACGGCTGGTGGTGCCATTGGAAGAGCAGGTCAACCGGCGGGTTCGGCGGAACCGTTCCGCCGTTGGCGGGATTGCTGGCCGAACTGGCCAAGGCATTGTCCCATCCGCCGGAGTACCACTTCCAGCTGACATGCTTTTGGCTCAGGCGGTCTCCGATCGTCGGGATGTAGGGACGAGTCGTGTCGAAAGGTTTGCTGTCGTTCTGCGAGGGCAGCAAACTTGTGCTGCCAGGCGTCGAAAACGTAGGAACCAGATTTACCGAGAAGATCGTGTTGATGGCATAGTTCTTGTCGAATGTACGCCACGGAAGGCTGAACGAGGCCCCGCCGATTGGCGTGATGGTGCCGTCATGAACGATCCTGCCGGTCACGGGATCCAGGGCGAGTTGTCCGGTGGAGTCTAGCGTCGCCTGCAGGCTTGCAGGCGCATTCGGATAGACGGGCGCCGCCGCAGCGATGAAGAACTGGTGATTGAGGAACGACCCGCCGAAGGCGGCGTGGAAGAAGTTGTCGTCCATCGTGTATTTCTGCGCGAGACGGCCCTCCGGCAGGTTGGTGGCGTCAAAATAGCTCATTACCAATCCGGGGTTATCGCTCCAGGTGACAAACCAGTTCATCTTTCCGTGATTGATTTGCGACTGCTCATGCCAGAAGCGATGGACGATGTCGCCAGTCTTGTCAGAAGGCTGAAGGTTTGCCTTGGTAACAATGTTGTAGGGGAGCAGCGTATTGAGGTCGGCAGGGAAACGAGTATCGACCACGTTGGGGGTGACGTTATTGTTAATCGGCTGCGGTGGTGTTGTCAGCACGACGGAACCGGATACCGGGTCGAACGTTTGGCCCAGCTGTGAGCTATAGGGCTGGCCAGTGAGACGGTCACGCTGGGTGAGCGAAGTGATCGAGGACCGGGAAAGGCCGTTGGCTCCCGGGAACAAGCCGTATAAGGAGTCGAAGCTCCAGTTCTCCTGGTAAACAACGATGATGTGCTTGATACGGTCGAGCTGGTGATCATTGTGATGTCCATTTACGTCCTCGGCCACCATGTGGGCCGGAATCAGAAAAAGAGTCACAACCAGCAAAAGCGGTGCAAAGCGCCATGGCGCTCGACCGGAATGTTTCGGGGTGGGGGCGTAACCTTCCATTGTATTTCTCTCCTCGGTTCATAAGGGTTGTTGTTCTTAGGGTGGTTTGAGATCAAGGCTGCTTCGATACCTGAAGCCTAAGGACGTTGTGTTGCATAAACATGTCGGGAATGTAAATTTTGCGTTAAATCGAAACCAAGTGAACCCCGCTGCAATGCAATCTCAACTACAGAGGTCTGCTTCGCGGAAGAGCGTGAGGGAGGTTGAGGTGGGCGAAGGTATTTTGCAGGGAATTTGGGCAGAGAAAAACCTTTTCGAAATGATGTGCGTGCTGGTCCCAGGTCAATTGGGAACGCCGCTGCTGGATATGCATATCGTGAAGAAGGGCATGATTCCTAAGACGAGGATCTCCTGCCTGGCAAAACGCCGCCATTCTCCATTCACGCCACAAATCCGCCCAAACGCTGTCCAATCGATGCGCTTCTGGCATGCCTATGCTCTAATAAAGCTGGAATTATGCTTTCTACCCGAACCATCGTGCGCCGCCGTCTGAAGGCCCTGCACCGCAACTTTCGCGGGGCTCGCATGATCGCCCGGGCGTTCGCCTCCACCGACCATCCCTTGCTGGCCCATATCATTCCCGTCCGGCGCTGCAATCTGTCCTGCGAGTACTGCAACGAATACGACGATTTTTCCAAGCCCGTCCCCAGCGAGACCATGTTTCAGCGTGTCGACAAACTGGCTGAACTGGGGACCTCAGTCATCACCATCAGCGGTGGCGAGCCCCTGCTTCATCCCGAACTCGACCACATCATCCGCCGCATTCGCCGACGCGGCATGATCGCCGGGCTGATCACCAACGGTTATCTTCTGGTTGCGGAGCGCATCGAACGTCTGAACCGCGCCGGACTGGAGTGGTTGCAAATTTCGATCGACAATGTCACTCCGGACGAGGTCTCGAAGAAAAGCCTGAAGGTGCTGGACAAAAAGCTGGAGCTGCTGGCCGAGTACGCGGACTTCCACGTCAACATTAATTCCGTGGTTGGAGGCGGCGTCCGCAACCCGCAGGACGCTCTCACCATCGGCAAGAGGGCGCTGGGACTGGGTTTCAGTTCCACTATCGGCATCATCCATGATGGTTCCGGCCAGCTACAGCCGCTGAACCAAGAAGAACGCCGAGTTTATCATGAAATGAAGGCGATGGAAAAGAGCAGCTTCACACGCATCAACGCGTTTCAGGACAACATAGCCCAGGGCCGCCCCAATCAGTGGCGTTGCCGTGCCGGCGCCCGCTATCTGTACATTTGCGAAGACGGCCTGGTGCACTATTGTTCCCAGCAGCGCGGCTATCCCGCAATTCCTTTGGAGGAGTACACAATCGAGCACATTCGCCGCGAATACCGGTCGGAAAAAACATGCGCTCCCCATTGCACGGTCTCCTGCGTGCATCAGGTATCCGTCTTCGACTCCTGGCGCGCCCCGCAGTACCCCACCCCAGCCGCAGTCGCGTCGGCAACCAGCGGTCTGATCCAGATTGAATAGTCTGTACAGTGGCCGCGCCAGCGGCGACGAGGCACGGCGCAGCGATCACCAATCTTCTTGAACGCGATCTGCTTTCGTCCAACCTGAAACACCACCCGGCGTTCGTAAGGCCCCGGGGGTAGTGGCTCGGTTGAACAGATTCCCTAGAACGGCGTCATCCTGAGGGACTTCAGTCCCGAAGGATCTCGCGGGCATCGCTCCCATTGCCAAGGCGAGGTATAGATCCGCTCCGCGCAAGATCCTTCACGGCCTGAAGGCCGTTCAGGATGACGCCTCGCATAAGCGTCAGAAATGTCAAACTGAGTCTCTAGCCCCCGAGTTCACGTGCACACCCAAGACATAATCGATTAGAATTGCAGCCATCTTTCTGGAGAAGAAGCGAGGGGCGCAAACATGATCCAGTTAAAAGTTAATGGAGTGGAACGTTCCTTCGACGGCGATCCTGACCTGCCGTTGCTTTGGTACTTGCGAGATGTCCTGGGGTTGACTGGAACCAAGTTTGGCTGTGGCATGGCGTTGTGCGGAACTTGTACCGTGCACCAGGACGGGAAAGCGATTCGGTCCTGCGTGACCCCGGTGGGCAAAGCGGCAGGGAAAGAAGTCATCACGATCGAGGCGATTTCCAAGAACGGCCTGCATCCGGTGCAGCAGAAGTGGATCGAGTTCAACGTGCCGCAATGCGGCTACTGCCAGTCTGGGCAGATCATGCAGGCCATCTCATTGCTCAAGGAAAAACCCAAGCCCAGCGACGCGGACATTGAAGAGAGTATGTCCGGGAACATCTGCCGGTGCGGCACTTACCAGCGAATTCGAGCGGCGATCAAGGCAGCCGCGGGAGAGAGCGCATGAGCGAACATATCTTGAACCTCAGCCGGCGTGGTTTCCTGAAGGGCGTGGCTTCCACCGGGGCCCTGGTGCTGGGTGTGCGCCTGGTTCCGGACCTCCTGTGGGCGGCTGAGGCGGCATCCGGGACCCACGCCGACCGTGCCGTCCTGCACCCCAGCGTTTTTGTGGGAATCGATACCGATGGAACGGTTTATCTGGTGGCGCACCGGTCGGAAATGGGTACCACAAGCCGCACCTCCGTCCCGCTCGTCCTGGCGGATGAACTGGATGCGGACTGGAAGCGAGTCAAACTGGAACAGGCGATCGGCGATCCGCGCTACGGTGACCAGGACACCGATGGATCGCATTCCATCCGCAGCTTCTACGAAGTGATGCGCGAGGCGGGCGCGACGGCGCGCCTGATGTTGACTCAAGCCGCGGCTCAGCAATGGGGAGTGCCGGTTTCAGAGTGCGAATCGGATCTCCATGCCATCGTTCATCGCGCCAGCAAGCGCCGAGCCGGCTATGGACAATTGGCCGCGGCGGCTGCGGCCTTGCCCGTGCCCAAGAAAGAGGAACTGAAATTCAAGCCGAAAAGCGCGTGGCGATACGTTGGCAAAGGTGCATCCAGCTATGACCTGGAGGATATCTGCACCGGTAAAGCGGGCTTTGGCATGGACGCCCGCCTGGATGGCATGGTTTACGCTTCGGTTGAGCATCCTCCCGTGCTGGGCGGTAAGGTCAAGTCCTATGACGAAAAAGCGCCCCTGCAAGTGAAGGGCGTGAAGCAGACTATTCCCATCAAGCCTTTCACCCCGCCGCATCTGTTCCAGCCGCTGGGCGGTGTCGCAGTCATCGCCGACAACACCTGGTCAGCATTTCAGGGACGCAAGAAGCTGAATGTGGCCTGGGACAATGGTCCGAATGCCAGCTATAACTCGGAGCCGTACAAGAAAGAGTTGCAGGAGACCGCCCGCAAACCAGGAAAGGTCGCGCGCAACCTCGGGGACGTGGACGCGGCGTTCGCCAAAGGTGGGAGGATCGTGGAAGCGGAATACTACATCCCCCATTTGGCCCACGCCAGCATGGAACCGCCAGCCGCCCTGGCCGACTTCCGTGACGGGAAGGTAACGATCTGGGCGCCTACGCAGAACCCGCAGGCGGTGCAAGAGACCGTCGCCGGCATACTCGGCATCCCCAAGGAAAACGTGATTTGCCATGTAACCCTGTTGGGAGGCGGCTTTGGGCGCAAGTCGAAGCCGGACTATGCGGCCGAGGCGGCGATCCTGTCGAAAGCTGTGGGCCGGCCGGTGAAGGTGGTGTGGAGCCGGGAAGATGACATCAAATTCGGTTTCTACCACTCCGTAGCGGCCATGTATATGAAGGCAGCGTTGGACGAAAAAGGGAAGCCCACCGCCTGGCTGCAGCGCTCGGTGT
This sequence comes from Terriglobia bacterium, assembly GCA_041498365.1. GTDB lineage: Bacteria > Acidobacteriota > Terriglobia > Terriglobales > Acidobacteriaceae > JAIQFF01. Next base: position 8,165 of record JBGQIG010000017.1, read on the forward strand.
TCCCGCCGATCGGTTCCACGTTCGCCTTGAACACCACCTACGGCGACGCAGGCGAACTGGGCCTGGGGTGGACCGATCTGCCCTTCGACATTCCCAATCACCGCGCCGAAAACGGTCCGGCGGAAAACCATGTCCGCATCGGATGGTTTCGCTCGGTGGCAAATATTTATCACGCCTTTGCGGCCCAGTCCTTTGCCGACGAACTGGCGCATACCGCGGGAAGGGATTCGCTTGAATACCTACTCGATCTGATCGGCCCGGCGCGCATCGTGGACGTCAAAGCTTCGGCACCCGAATACGAGAATTACGGCGCCGATCCTCATGCCTATCCTCTGGATACAGCCCGTATGCGCCGGGTGGTTGAACTGGCGGCAGAAAAGGCCGGATGGGGAAAGAAAAAGCTCAGCAAGGGATCCGGGCTTGGCATTGCCGTGCACCGGAGTTTTCTGACCTACGTGGCCACAGTCGTCGAAGTGGAAGTGGACGATCAGGGTGAAGTGAAAATTCCGTCCGTGCACACGGCGGTGGACGCCGGCCTGGTGGTGAATCCGGAAGCGACCCGGTCCCAGTTTGAGGGCGCGGCAGTCTTTGGAACCAGCATCGTGCGGAGCGGGGCCATCACGGCGAAGGATGGGGTGATCGAGCAGTCGAATTTCCACGATTATCCCGTGGCCCGGATGAACGAAGCACCTTACAAGACCAACGTCTATATTGTGGATAGCGACGCGCCCCCGGCGGGAGTAGGTGAGCCGGGTGTACCGCCGTTCGCACCCGCGGTCTGCAATGCGATTTTTGCCGCGACCGGAAAACGGATCAGGGAATTACCGCTTTCCAGAACTATGACGGGCTGACTCAGTTCCGTTATTTGAAGTCATCTGGCTTACGGGCGCCGGCAGCGGCTAGTCACCGTACTTGCTGATCAAGTATTTGCCCACTTCGCCTTGCAACCGTCCGTAGTCGTCGTGGATGGTGGCTCGCAAAGCCACTTCAGTGGAACTGCCCTCGCCCAGCCGTTGCAGAATGCGCTGCACATCGCTTATGCCCTGGGTGTCGATGATGAATTGCACGGCTGCGAGAGACTCGTCGTAGGCCAGGATCGCTTCCATGGGCGAAAAACGCATGAAGCTGCCCTCCAGCGCGTTGAACGGAATCTCCTGTTGCGCCTTGAAGAGTCCCGCCAGGCGGCGCCCCCGGGAAGACAAGGATTTCGGTTCCATGGCTTGCGCGATGCCTTCATTTAACCACTGCGGGCAGCGTCCACTGGCCAGTTGATTGATAAATGAGTGCGCCAGTTCGTGCTTGAGCACCCGCGACAAATCCGGAGTGACGGAGCTCATGCCGTCGACCGGGATGCGCAATTTGCCATCATTGACCGCGCCCGCCCACGACGGCGACTGGGTGACGTCAAAGAAGGCCTGGTCGGTGTAGAGCACGACCGCAATGCTGCCCCTTGGCGCGATGCCAAGATCGCGCACCAGATCATCGTAATGCGACTCCAGGGTTGAAACCAGATCGCGGCGTAACGACTCCGGCGTCTGCTTACCTTCAAATCTCAGGGTGAAGTGGCTGGTTTCTTTTTGCGTAAAGTCCGATTCCGCGCTCGCATCCCGCTCCGCCTTCGCCAGGTATTTCTGCACCTGGGCATCGGGGCGGATTTCCAAAGACCGTTTCCAGCTGCGGATAGCATCCCGGTTCCGGTCGGAAGCATACTGAGCGTAGCCCAGAATGGCCAGCGTGTCGGGAGAGTCGGGCGCAACCCGCACCGCCCGTTCGGCAAAGGGCAGGGCCTCGACCGCGTTTCCGGTCCGCAGCAGCAGTGCAGTGTAGTAATTCAGAATCGTAGGATTTTGACCTTCGAAACGAAGGGCGGCTTCGAAGTAAGATCGAGCCTTGCTGAAGTTCGTTTGCTCCATCTCGTGTTTTCCGGCGATGAAATACGCCGCGGCAGTCGCCCGTGGATTTCCCTGTTGCTCCAGGGCGGCCAGCGCATCGGCATCCACCTTGCCCTCGTGGATAATTTTCTCGCTGACTTCCGGTTCGCCCTTCAGGTTGTCGGCAGGAGTAAATGACGGTACGTCCCGGGAATCCTTGCCGCCCGCTGTCGAGACCCGCCCCGGACGAACTCCCCCGGCTTCGATGCGGTCAACCACCGATTTCGGAATCGCGTAAGAATCCTCGCCCAGGTCATACTCAAGATGGGCGCCATTTTCCCGAACCTGGTCGGCATAGATGGTGCGGCCATTCTTCAGGTGAATAACTTCGGCGGGCGCGCAGACCGCACCCAGTAATAGACTCGACAAGAATAGGAAGATGACAGATGGTCGCACTAGGGCGCATTCTAGCAACAGGGGTGAAGCCGAGCCTACGTGACCAAGGTAACCAGAATTATTCCCGCCAAGTCGCTGGCGCTGTTGTTGCTGGCTGTCGCATTGTTTGCGGCGCCGTTCAGTCGGGCGCAGAGCCTGGCCGTCACATCTTCCAACCCTGCCATCGAAACTTTAGCGCCGCAGGATCGCTCGGCCGAAGCTCTGTACTTGCAGCTGCGGAGTGTAGGCCTCGACAAGTCGCGGGTTTATCACATCCGCGAAGTGTCCCTGGATCGCGCCGCCTTTCATATCAACTTTGATGACGGCACCATCGCCTTCACCGAGGATGTCGCTGGCCATGTCACCGGCGCATTCTTTGAGGGCGAAGGCGAAGTCTTGCTGGTTCCTCGCGATCAGACGGAACGGGCATCCATGACGCTGTTTACCGGAGCGGCCATTCTGGAAGAAAGGTTTGTCACCGCCTATTTTCGCTTCAATGACAACACCTTTGCCGAGCTCCAGCCTGCGCTCCGGCCGGCCGATAAGTCCCAGGAATTTGTTTCCCAGTGGAACGAGGCGGCCCGCAACCTGGCGCAAGTTGACGCCTTGCGGCTGCTTCTCAGCTTCAGCAACGCCCCAACTGCAACAGCCCCGCAAGCTGCGACCGGTGCAGAATCCGGCCTGGCTGCGGTCGAGGATCGCATGCTGCATGCGCGCGTTCAGGGGCCAAAGCTCGGAACCTTCGATCTCTATTTCGACTCCCTCGCCACGGAACAAGTCTGGGCTGGTCAATTGAAGATGGCCGAAGGTAACAGTTATTACGATGTGTGGACTTCATTTTCCCTCGGCCAGCCCGGCAGGCGGGTCAGTGATGCGGCGGGTGCTCTGGGCGAAGAAGCCAAGCCTGAGGCCGTCAGCGTGTCACAGTACAAGATCCGGGCGCAAGTGGAGCCGCCCACGAAACTCGATGCCGATGCATCCTTGCAACTTGAAGTTCGCCAGGGCGGCCAGCGCGCTGTGCTCTTCGAATTATCACGCTTCCTCCAGATCGCAAAAGTGGAGGCCGATGGCCGGCCGGTGGAATTTATTCACAATCAGGCCCTCGAGGGCACTCAACTGGCGCGAAGGGGCAACGACCTTGTCGCTGTCATTTTTCTCCAGCCGCTGCGCACTGGGCAAACAATCGATCTGCACTTCGTGTATGGCGGCGAAGTTCTTTCCGAAGCTGGAGGGGGTCTGCTCTACGTCGGCGCCCGCGGCACCTGGTACCCCAACCGCGGACTTGAAATGTCGCGATTTGACTTGCAGTTCCGCTATCCGGTGGATTGGACACTCGTAGCCACAGGAAAGCGGGCGGAGGGTGTGCCTAGGGATCTGCCGCCGGGTGAACAGACAAGCCATTGGGTCTCCGAGCGTCCCATGCCGGTCGCCGGATTCAACCTGGGCAAATACTCGCGGGTGGCGGCGCGCGCCGGCGATGTTCAGGTCGAAGCGTTTGCCACATCCGGCGTAGAGCGCACCTTTCCGAAAGCTACGGCTGAAGCCGCCCCCCGTCAGCCCCTGATCCCTTTTCCGTTACGGCGGCCGCCAGAGCCTGTGACCATCGCCGTTCCCCCGCCTTCTCCAGCGCGCAACGCACAAGCGGTCGCGAATTTATCCGCGCGCGCGGTTGAGTTCTTCGCTCACCGCTTCGGTCCCTACCCATACGCGGGCCTGGCGCTTACCCAAATGCCCGGCGATATCAGCCAGGGCTGGCCCTCGTTGATCTTCCTCTCCAGCTTTTCCTTCCTCACCCCCGAGGAAAAGTCGCAACTGCACATGAGTCCGCTGTCGCGCAGTCTAAGTGACAATGTGATTCCCCACGAGACCGCTCACCAGTGGTGGGGAGACCTGGTGTCCTGGAAGAGCTACCGTGATCAATGGCTATTCGAAGCTCTCGCGAACTACAGTGCCTTGATGCTGCTCGAGTCTGACTCCCCGTCCAAGTTTCGCGAAGTGATGGAGAAATACCGCCAGAACCTGCTGGAAAAAAACAAGGAAGGCTCGCCGCTCGCAGAAGCCGGTCCGGTCACGTTTGGCGTCCGCCTCACCTCTTCCCATTTTCCTGCCGGTTATGAGGCCATCAGTTACGGCCGTGGCACCTGGCTCCTTCACATGTTGCGGCACATGATGCGCGACGCGGAAAGGAAGACCAGCGGGCGTTCTGCCAACCCATCAGAAGTCCAGGCGGACGAACCCTTTGTGCGTGGGCTCAGAAAGATAAGAGAGCGTTTTCAGGAAAAATCAATCAATACCCGCGAACTGCTCCAGGTCTTCGAAGAGGAATTGCCCCCTTCACTCTGGTTCGAGGGACGGAGATCGCTGGACTGGTTCTACCAGGGATGGGTAAACGGCACGTCGCTCCCACGCCTGGAATTACAGTCCATGAAATACAGCCAGAAGGCTAGCGGGACTGTCGTAACCGGTACCATTCTGCAAAATGACGCGCCCAATTCTCTGGTGACTGCCGTTCCGGTTTACGCCGTGCTCGCAGGAAAGAACGTATTTCTGGGACGCGTTTTCGCCGACGGCCCGGAGACCAGTTTTCATCTATCCGCACCGGCGGGCACACGAAAGGTCGTACTCGATCCTTATCAAACCGTGCTGACGCGGCCCCGATAGAAGTTCACAAGATGTTCTCCGTGATGTCATCCTGTTTCACACATCAAGTTGCCGCCAAACTTCCCGATAACGTTTAGGATTGTCCCGAAACGAAACCCGCTCCTCATTCTTTGATTTTGGCAATTTCTCGCAAGCGCCCGGACCCTCGGTAACCCTCTGCTCATCAATCGCCCACAAGAATCCCTGCCGAATCGCGGATGGATACAAACATGCACAATGCCCCCTTGAGGTGAAGCTTGCATCTGGCTAATTCCGGTGACGCAGATTCCGCATGTACCGTTCCTGACACGGCGTCAAATGGCCGGAGCCCAACCATCCTGCTGGTGGAGGATGAAGCCTTTGTTCGTGAAGTGGCTTACGAAATCCTGTGTTTGGCAGGCTACCGTGTGCTGCAAGCGCGAAATGCAACCGAGGCGCTCCTCACCTTTCGCTGCCATCCCGAGAAAGTGGAACTGCTGCTCACCGACGTGGTGTTGCCGGACCGGAACGGTTGCGATCTGGCGCTCGAACTCACCACCCTCGCCCGCAACGTCAGAGCAATCTTCGTTTCTGGATATCCGGAAAATGCGGTCACCAGAAAGGGACTTCAGCGGCCCGAATGGTTTTATTTGCCCAAACCATTCTCAGCCGCGTCTCTGCTGCAAAAAGTCAAAGAGGTTCTCCGCGATCAAATGTAGGCGCAGGCGCCCCGAGAAGCCCGGCCTACATCGAACCCGTGGGCACAAGTTTTCCCAGGATTACCAAATCCACGCGGCGGTTCTGAGCCCGCCCTTCCGCCGAGTCGTTACCGGCAACCGGATGATATGCAGCGTAACCAGCGGCCGAAAGTCTCTCCGGCGCGAATCCGTATTTCATCATCAGCAGGCGAACTAGCTTTGTGGCGCGGGCGGTGGACAGTTCCCAATTGGAATCGAAATGAGAATTGTGAATCGGAATGGTGTCCGTATGCCCTTCGATTCGAATACGATGGTTACGCTGCGCGAGCAGCGATACGATCCGGCTGAAGGCGGGTTGAGAGCTGGACTTGATGTCGGCCGAGCCGCTTTCAAAAAAACCGATTTCCCGCAAGCTGACCACCAGGCCGTCCGGTGCAGTGCGCAGCGCTACCTCACGGCGTGAAATCTCCGGCGCCAATGCGTGCTGTAGCTCGCGCCGCAGAGACCCAAGATCGCCATTTTCTTCCGTCCCGGAGAACGAACTGCTGGGCGGTGTGACAATCCGCCCCAGAGCGGCGACTCGCTGGACGCTTTCGACGGCTTGCACCGTGCTGAACGGCATGGGATCTTTCGTGTCCACCGGAATCGCCGTATTGGAGGCGGCAAACACTCCCAGTTCCTGGAATGCAACCTGGATAGCGAGTGCCAGGTGCCCAACCTTTCTCTTGTCCACCTGGGAAGTGGAGTAAACGCCGGTCCAGATAAAGCACGTGCCAGTTCCCGGTTTCGAGCTGCAGCAGCGCATCCGCGCCGCCCAGGGCTTCCTGCACCGGCCAGCTCTGGTCATAAAGGTTGTGCCGCACCTGCTCTCGCAGCGAGGTGCTGGGACTGGCCACCAACACGCCGCCGGTCGGCGTCGCAAGCATTGCAGGAATAATCATGTTGCGATTCCATGCCGCAAAGCTAAGAAGGAGATTAGTAGAAGATTAGAGAAGTCAATTGACGGCAAATCTTTCCCAGTTTCAAAAAGAGTGCGAAAATGGGAAACCGCGGTGGAGCAGCAATAGGGTGGAGCAGGGCTTCAGCGCTGCATGAAAATTCCCAAGATGAATTAGGTGGTACGGGTCTCCGACCCGTGCCAGCGCGAGCCCCGCTCGGCCGGGCCCACGCCTCTAACGCGCCGGCCAATGCCAGGCTGGAAGACCCAGTTCCTTCGCGCCGACGATCGAGGTTTCCCCGAATGTTTTTTCAAGCATGATGGAATGACATCCCGCTTGTTCAGTAAGCGCAGCGATGAGCCGCGACGCATGCGTTACTACAATCACCTGGGAGCGTTCGGCGGCTCGCGCAATCAGACGCGCGAGTGCGGCGAGCAGGTCTGGATGCAGGCTTGTCTCCGGCTCATTCAACACCATCAATGCAGGCGGTCGTGGGGTTAGGAGCGCGGCAATCCAAAGCAGGTATCGCAGTGTGCCGTCGGAAAGCTCCCCTGCACCCAGAGGTCTGAGCAGGCCATGCTGCTCCATCACCAACGCGAATCGTCCGGAGTTGTTGACGACTGCCAGACGGCTGCCAGGGAAGGCGTCTGCAACCGCCGCCTCCAGCGCCTCGCCGTCGCCAATCTCGAGTATCGTCTGAACCGCCGCTGCCAGGTCGGCCCCGTCGTTGGCAAGAACAGGAGTGTGTGTGCCGATCTGAGGCGAGCGTGCAGGCGCATCCGCATCCGTTCTAAAGTGATCGTAGAAACGCCAGGCGCGAATCGACTCGCGCAACCTCAGCATCTCGGGCGCATTCCGCGGATCGGCAAAGTGCGTCATCATGCTGTCGAAGACGGAGAGGCGCTCAGTCGCCGGGCTCCAGCTTCCGTCGTCCGCCCGGATCCGAACCAACGGCCCTTGCCGATCCACCAGCATCGTAGAGGGACGAAGCAGCGGCCCGTGCCAGATACACTCGCGCTTGATCTCAGGATCGAGGCTGAACGCCGACTTGCCCGGCGCCGGCAATCCCATATCGATCAGATAACCGAACTCCTCTCCGGCGAACCCGAGCCGAAGGGTTACCGGACGCTCTCGCCTCGTGCCCTGAACCGGATAATCGCCCCGTCGCACCGCCCGCGAAATGGACTCCGGACCCGCCCAAAGCGTCGACTGCAATCCGCCCTCGCGCGCCAGCGAGGGGACCACGCGACCTTGCGCCGTGTCGGCAAGAAGCCGCAATGCCCTATAGAGACTCGACTTCCCGCTTCCGTTCGCGCCGGTGATGAGATTGAGCTGTTGCAGCGGAACTATCAGCTTCCGCAACGACCGATAGTTGGAAATGGCCAGCGCCGTCAACATGGGTTTTAGCCCGCTCTAGTGTACTGAAGACTGTCATAAGCGAGGCTCATCGGTTCAAGCAGGCGGCGGAAAGACGCCAACTCGGATGGACTCTGGGAAGGGCACGACTTCGAGTCGTGCCGCAAGGCGCTGAGAGCAAGCCCGGCTTAAGCCGCTGTGGTTTGCTGTTCATCCCGCAGCCTCATTCTCGCAGCCTGAAGAATGACTCTGAATTTGGCCGGAGTGACGATTCAGTTCTGCACGAAAATTTTCAAGATAAACCACATGGGCACGTACGGGCCGAGGTCCGCTCGACAGATTTGCGGCCAAGGATTCTAGGTACTCACGGAGTTTTCTCTCCAGCCTGCGAAGGGCCGGGCGCAGTCGAGCTTTGCTCGACTGGACAGCCGTGGGCGGCTGTCCCACGTTGTTCGATCTTGAGCGGAGCGGCGCTCTCCGCGTTGCATCAACGGCCCATTTTCAATAAACGGCTAGCTTGCCGCGACCGCACACCGCGGCATCCGCACCTCCACCCCCAGGTAACCGACACTCCTCTCGCCGAGGAAACTCCCTCCCGCTGCCTCGAAGATGGCCCGTGCAATACCCAATCCCAAACGCCGTGCAAGCTCTCCAGGCTCTTGATCGCAACTCACTCTGTCGCCACAAACCACTATCCTCAGTACCACTTCTTCCCCCGCCTCCGCCAGTTCGATCTTGACCACCGCGCCCCGCTCGCACGAACCCACGGCAAATTCCAACAGATGAAATAATCCCTGCCGCAACCTCTGGGCGTCGAACCGCACTGGACAGGCGGAGCGGGGTAAATAGCAAATCCGCACTCCCGCCGATTCCGTTACCGGCAGCAGATCGCTGACTACGCCTTGCACCGCGGCTTGCAATTCCAAAACCTCGCCTGAGCTCGCTTCGCCGGCGTCAAACAATTCCCGGATGCCGGTGACCAGCCACGAGACTCTCTCAGCCTGCGCCAGCGCGCGGCTCACGATCTCCCGATATTGTTCTGCCGTGGGGGTCTGCTGCAGCGTCAACTCCAGCGAACAACGCAAGGTCGTGAGTGGCTGGCTCAGGGCATGAAACAGGTCGGAAACCAGTTGCCGCGGCTCGCAATCCGGCAGTGTAGGAGGATTACCGACAGTCGTCAGCTTCATGGTTGTGAAC
>JBGQIG010000018.1:0-16143 GCA_041498365.1 Terriglobia bacterium
CAGTACCTTCTGCCCCTCAATGAAATTGGTTACGCCCTCCCCGGCTACTTCGCCAAGAATGGCCGTGGGCGAGTGCTCAGGATCGGACAGTTGTTGCCGCACAGAGTGCATGACGCTTGCATTCTGCCGCATGGCGAGATCCACGAGGACCCTTTGCGTAGAAAAGAAACTCTGTACGCCCTGTTGGGCCCAACTGGAAAGTAGAGAAACAAATGATGGTTCCCGAGAATGAGTTGATCTTACCGTTGCCGGCATCTTGACACCTCCATTTAATTGCTTTCTTATGCTGCATTGCAGCATCAAATTAACTATACGAAGCTATTAAACTTATGTCAATATGTATTTGTCCTTTGTGCACTGCAACATAGAGGAGATGGAGATGAAGCCGGCCACCGTGGTCATCAAGAAATATGGGAACCGCAGGTTGTACGATACCGCCGCCAGCCGCTACGTGAATCTCGACGATATCGCCGGATTCGTTCGCGAAGGCAAGGCGGTCCAGGTCGTGGACGCGAAAACCGGAAAGGACCTTACCCGCGTCACTCTGACCCAGATCATCATGGGAGATGCCAAGGACAAGCCCACCGGGCTGCCGCTCGAACTGCTGCGCCAGCTCGTGGTCGCGTCCGATGAGGTTCGGCAGGAGTTCGTCATGTGGTACTTGAAATCCGCCTTTGACGCTTATCAGAAGGTGCAGGACGCGGTCCAGAGTCGATTAGGCGAGGTCCAGTCCGCCATTCTGTCCCCCATGGAAATGATGCAGAAGTTTCTGAGCGCGGCGCCATCATCACAGCCGCGAGCCCAGAGCGAAGCGGAACTCGATGCGTTGCGCAAGCGAGTGGCAGAACTAGAGGCACGCCTCGAAAAACCTGTGCGAGGTAAACATTCGTGGCATAAGCGCTAAAGAGCATGACTGATCGCCTACCGTAAACCGCGGTGCAACTTACCTACGCCATAAAAGACCCGGCAGCGTAGCGCTACAGGCCAGCGAGCAAAAGGCCAACAATGGTTACAGTATTGGTGACAGCAAAACCGAAACGAGTGAGGTTGCAAACCAAAGGACAGTCAATTAGTCTTGTGTTCTCTGGATGATAGGCCGTAGGCCGGGATGGCGGAACTGGCAGACGCAGCGGACTCAAAATCCGCCGGTACTTAGTACCTTGGGGGTTCAACTCCCCCTCCCGGCACCAACACTTCCGCTACGCAGGCATCGCCGAATCCGTTTCTGCTTTGCTTTTGCCCTCCCGCCAGGTCGACAAAGAAGCCCTGGGCGCTGAAGCGATTGCCGTTACGACTGAGTTTGGGATTAGCCTGGTAAGCGCGTCCATAACCGCCATCCTGGCGCAGGAAGCGAGTCTTGTCGTTATCCCGGAGGTAGTTCTGCAGGATTTCGCCAAACAATCGGTCGCGTAGAGCGCGATCCTTCACCGGGAACATGACCTCGACGCGCTCGTACAGATTGCGCGGCATCCAATCGGCGCTGCCTAAATAGACGTCGGGTTCGCCGCCATTTTCGAAGTAAAAAATCCGGCTGTGTTCCAGAAATCTTCCCACAATGCTGCGCACCCGAATTCTGTGGCTGAGGCCCTTCACGTTGGGCCGCAAGGCGCAGGCGCCCCGGACAATGAGATCGATCTCAACTCCCGCTCGCGACGCCCGGTAAAGCGCCTCGATGACCGGCTGGTCCAGCAGCGCATTCACTTTGGCGATAATACGAGCTGGCCGCTTTGCCCGGGCGTGCTTCGCCTCGCGATCGATCAGCTCAATGCAGCTCTTTGCCAGGTCGATGGGTGAAACGAAAAGGGGCTTGTAATTCCCTTGTTCCGAGCGGGCGGTAAGGAAGTTGAATACGGCGTGCACCGCTGACGTCATCTGCGGTTCACAGGTCAGCAGACTAAGGTCGGAATAGAAGTTCGCAGTCGACGAATTGTAGTTGCCCGTGCCCAGGTGTGCATATTGCCGGATCTCTCCGTCAGGGTCGTTACGAGCCACCAAAGCCAGCTTGCAGTGAGTTTTCAGACCCACCAGGCCATGAAACACCTGGACTCCCGCATCCTCCAGCGATCGCGCCCACCGAATGTTTGAAGCTTCATCAAAGCGAGCTTTCAGCTCCACCACTACGGTGACTTCCTTGCTCTGGGCAGCTTCCATCAGAGCCCGCACGATGGGAGAGTTTTCGTTCGTCCGGTAGAGGGTTTGCTTGATGGAGAGCACCTGCGGATCTCGCGCCGCCGACTCGATGAAGGCGACCACGGGCTGGTACGAATCGTAGGGATGATGAAGCAGAATGTCCCGCTTTCGCATCTCCTCGAAGAGGTTCGACACTTTGGGCGTCAAAGTCAGGGTCTTGGAAGTGAAAGGCTGAAATTTCAAGTCCGGCCGGGGAGTCTGGTCCGCCAGGAAGAATAAGCGCGAAAGGTTGACCGGGCCGGGTGTCTTGAACACCTGCCACGGCTTCAACCCAAACTGCTGAGCGAGCGGTTCGACGATTTCCGGCGCTGCGTCGGCCTCGATTTCCATCCGCACCACGTCGCCTTTGCGACGGTTGTGCAACTGCGTGTCCACCAGGTCGAGCAAATTGCGCGACTCTTCCTCGTGGAGATACAGGTTGCTGTTGCGGGTAGCCCGAAACGCACCGGAGGAGATGACGTGGTATCCCTTGTAGAGGTTGCGAGTGTGAGTCTCGATCAGATCGTGCAAGAAGATGTAATCGATGCTGTCTCGTTTGCTCGGAACCCGCACCAGACGGGCAATCTTTCGTGGCACCGTCACCACGCCGAGGTAGGTTGTCCCGGGTTTCGAATGATGCCGAAGCTGGAAAGCAACACACAGGGCTTTGTTAATAACATGGGGGAACGGGTGGGAAGGATCAATCGTAACCGGAGTCAAAATTGGATCAACCCGGCGGGTAAAAAAAAGGTCCATCGCATCTTTGCCGGTGCGATCGAGGCGCGCAACCGATAAAATGCGAATGCCCTCGCGGGCGAGGGCGGGCCGAAGCTTCTGGTTCCAGCACTCGTACTGGTCGGTTACGAAGCAATGTATTTCTCGCGCCAGGCGCTGGAGTTGGTCTGCCGGCGACAATCCGTCAGGGCCCGCGAGTTGATTCCCGTGTTCCACCTGCTGGAGAAGTCCGGCTACACGCACTTCCACGAATTCATCGAGATTGCTGGCGGTGATGGCGAGAAACTTGACTCTTTCGAGCAGAGGATTGCCCTCATCCTGGGCCTCTTCGAGGACGCGCCGATTGAAGGCCAGCCAGGATTCGTGGCGATTAAAATAATAGCGTGGGTCATTCAGGCGGATGCGAGCCATTGGCGCGGCCTCCTGCCGTACGTCATGGTACCGCGGGATTGTTAATAGATTGTTACAGCCCCGCCATGCCCCTTCTGTAACCGGGGAAGTAATGATAGTTTCTCCGTGAGAAAATTCTGCTCGGAAGTCTTTAGGATCTGCAAATTATGGAAGCCAACGAATATCACCTGATAGTGATCGGGAGTGGGCCGGCGGGCCAAAAGGGCGCCATCTGCGCCGCCAAGATGCGCAAGAAGGTAGCCATCATTGATCGTAAGAAAACCATCGGCGGCGTCTGCGTTCACACCGGGACTATTCCCAGCAAGACTTTGCGAGAAGCCGTCTTGTACTTGAGCGGCTTTCGCCAGCGTACGTTCTATGGCCGTGGCTACGTGCTCAAGGATCGCATCGCCATGTCGGATCTGACCTTTCGCGCGCAAGCGGTCATGCTCCGCGAGGTTGAGGTCATCAAGGCCCAACTCCGCCGCAATTATGTAACGACTTTCGAAGGAGACGCGCGATTCATCGATCCCAATACCATCGAAGTCAGGAACGACGACGGCTCCCACCTGGTTCGCGGACACCACATTCTCATCGCCTGCGGTACCCGCCCGGCGCACAGTGCGGATATGCCCATCGACGGGAAACGAATCTTTGATTCGGATCAGGTGCACTGCCTGGAAGAAGTGCCTCGAGAGCTGGTGGTCGTGGGTGCGGGAATCATCGGGCTGGAATACGCGTCCATGTTTGCCGCGCTGGGAGTGAAAGTTACCCTGCTGGACCAGCGACCAATTCTGCTGGATTTCGTGGACCGGGAGATTGTGGAGAGCCTCTGCTTCCAGTTGCGGCAGCTGGGAACGGTGTTCCGGCTCGGAGAAAAAGTGGTATCAATCGGACTGGACGAAGCCCGGGACCGGGTGTTCGCCAAACTCGAGAGCGGAAAAAACGTGCACGGCCAGGGCCTGCTCTACACCATTGGGCGACAGGCCAACAGCGACCTGCTGAATCTTGAGTCGGCGGGCCTGACGTCGGACGGGCGCGGCAAGCTGAAGGTGAATGAGCACTATCAAACCGCCGTCCCTCACATTTATGCCGCCGGAGACGTGATTGGATTTCCCGCTCTGGCCAGCACTTCCATGGAGCAAGGGCGCCTGGCCAGTTGTCACATGTTTGGAACTCCCGGCAAGATGCCACCAAATCAGATTCCTTATGGCATCTACACCATCCCCGAGATCTCTATGGTCGGACAGACGGAAGAGCAGTTGACGCAAGACAAGATTCCCTACGAAGTAGGATTGGCTCGCTACGCAGAGTTGGCCAAGGGACAGATGCTGGGTGACGAGCAAGGTCTGCTGAAGTTGATCTTCGACCCGGACTCGCTCAAACTTCTTGGGGTACACGTGATTGGCGACCGGGCGGCAGAGATCGTTCACATTGGCCAGGTCGTGCTCACGCTGGGAGCGAGTATCGAGTATTTTCGCGATGCCGTGTTCAACTATCCCACGTTGGCGGAGGCCTACAAGGTCGCCGCACTGGATGGGCTGAATAAGCTTTAGAGGCAGCAGAGGAAGAGATCCGGCCATACTCCAGCACACCAGTAATTCCATCGACATCCGGGGCTAAGCAACAACCAGGTGCGAGGCTCTCAGTGGGCGTACTTGACAGAACAGCCGTACGGACGGCTGGTTGGCACGCTCACTGCCTTGCCCGCAGTCGCTTCTCCCAACGCCTGTGAGACATAGTTCTGCGCGCTCGCGATGTCAGCTTGGTCAGTGGTCGGTTTGCTGTCGATGGCTCCGTCGTAGATCAGCACACCGGCAGGGTTGACGACAAACATGTGGGGAGTGGTCTTCGCTGAATAAAGTCGGCCTACATCTCCTTGCGGGTCCAGGAGCGCAGCCGTGGGCGAAGCGTTCATCGCTTTCAGATATTCATTTTCCTGCTGGGCCGTGACATATCCCTGCTTGCCCGGCGCGGAAGAAATCACCGTGAACCAAACCACGCCCTTGCTGGTCCATTCTTTCTGCAGGCGCTGCATGTTGCGACTCTCATAATGCTTCGCCGTATAAGGACAGCCGTTGTTGTGCCATTCAAGCACCACGAATTTGCCCCGATTCTCGGAGAGCTTGTGTACTTGGCCGTTGCTATCGGTGACTTGAAACTCCGGCGCGGATTCGCCCACCTTCACGCCATAAGCCGATGAAATTAAGAAGAGTGTGATGACCAGGCTGCAGCACAAATTCCGTTTCATAATCTCCTCCATGAGTATGGCTTCGTTTATTGTTTGCGACCACTCTTGCGCGCCTGCGACACGGGAACATCCACCACGTAGGCTTTTCCGGAAGCAAGAACAATGACCCCCTTCAGGCGCGGGATGGGTTTCAACAAATGCTTCGATTTCTTAAGATGCAGACGAATGCCGTCGGGAAGCATGGACGCATCCTGCCGGGCGCCATTCTCGATCTGCTCCGCTTGCAGTGGGAAAAATTGAGGCACCATGGCCGACTTTCCAGTTTTCAGATCCAAAATGAACTCAGCTCCTCTGGATGCCGCCGAAATCTTCCAGCTGGCTGGCGCTGGGCTGGGCAGCCTCGCCCGCGCTGAGCGAAATAGTTCCCCCGCAGGCGAAGCCGCAGCAGCGCTCTTCACCCTAAGCGACAACTCAAGCTGCTTCTGTCCGGGAATACAGACGTCGCGGCATACAAGATAGCGTACTGTGGCCGCGATTTTCTGCAATTCTCCCTCCCTTGATTGTGCCGGAGGTCGAACCGGGGCCATGAGCAGCACCTGATCTTCATATCCATAGTCGGCAAAGGGAGGGGTGGAAAGCCGCTCCGGGTACGGCCACTGAATCGCGCCCGCTTGAAATCCGGCCGGCAGTTGCCACTCGATACGTGGCGCCTCGCCGGAGTCGCCAGGATTGATCCAGTAAGTGTGCCACTCGCGCTGCAAATCAAATCGGAAGCCGAGCCAGAGATCTTTCCCCGGCACAATCGCATCCTGTTCTGAAATCAACTCCAGCTTCACGTGTTCGTCCGCAGGCTGATCTGCAGAGCCGGGTGTCGGCAAAAAAAGCCACACCGCCGAGGCAAGGAAAATCCCAAGGGGCCGGATGAAGAAGCGATTCAGCATTTGTATCGAGTCATCGTACCCACATTTTGATGCTGCATGGAAGCTGAGAGAGCACCTATTTTCGGGGGTCGGTTCCACAGGCCCTCAGTACGGCAGCCCTGCGTGGTCAGTGCGCCAGGTGCAAATGGCGATGGTGTGGGCGGGTCAAGTAATGCGCGTGCAGGGGATCGAAGCCAAAATCGTGATCGAAGTCGCGCCACACCGTATGAATATGATTGGCATGGTCCTGCGTGTTGTCGTACTCGATCACGAACGTCGGCCCCTGGATGCGATAGTAGTGGGGCTGGCCGCGTTCGCTGCCACCCGCCCAGGCAAAGAAGATGTTCTCCATTCCCGCCGCCCGGAGCTTCGCGAGTTCCTCGTCGGCCAACTCCTGGCGCAAACGGTGCGCGTAGAGCTCGATGAGTTCAGTCAGCATTTTCGCTTGCGCCGCGGTCATCTCGTGCATGGACACACCCACCGGCGCACCGAGCCGTGCCTTCTGGGACGCCCCGGTAGCGATATCGGCAGGGGCAGAAACGTTGATGAGCACCTTCTCACGTGGGGCGCCCGTGAAGGTTCGCAACAAGGTTCTCCCCATCTCCTCTTCGGCGGCAAGCACCCGGGTCCCCTTCTGTGGCCCGTCGTCAACCATCGCCGGGTTGGCACCGAAGAAAAACGGCGTCGTACCGACCACGCGACCATTCCGGAGCGTGAAATTTAGCGAAAGATGATGTCCTTCCATTCGCCAGCCCCATTCCGACTTTTCCGCCGGCGTGCCGAAAATGGATACGTAGTAAAGCTCCGGATCGCGGATCGCGCTGCCACTCCGGGCGTGCAGAACTTCCTCGAGCCTGCGGATGGCCCGGGCCTTCCGCAACCCGTCCTCGCTCAGACTGCTTTGCAGCAGCAGGTCCGCGGCTTCGCGTTGCTCCGGCGTAAGAACTTTGAACGGCACGCCTCTCCGCTCTCTCGGGATGTAGTGCCAGTTCAGCCGCTCTTCATCTGCAAAGGCTATCGTTGCCTGGGCGCGTTGGTCCTTGCGCAGCCCGGCGAGGAATTTTTGCCCCGCCGATACCATTTCCGCGGTTAAATTGGCGCCCGACTGCGACCGCGCCAGGACCACTGCCAGTGCACCGATAGAGAATACGGATAGTGCGAGGAGCAATCGCTTCATGCTCAGTTCCTCTGAGAAATGTTGCGGAGATCATGCGTCGCAAGAGCTAGATCGGTTCACCGGACCGGGTTGATTTCAAGCGCTGCTGTCCCACTAGTTCACGAATCGTCTTGGGCGCCGCGACGGATCGTAGCACCCCGATGACGCGAGCGACTCTAGTGTAGCCGGGTGGCCGCGCCGCGGATCCCAAGATCGGGGTGCTCACGAACCAACAGCCCGGGGGCGCCGGCTCTGGGTGACCGCCGCATCCAACCGCGCCGCGAGCGGAGCGAAAGCGGGTGTGGGGCCGGTCCATCGCAGCTGGTCCACATCGTCGAAGAGCGCGATGTCGGTCCGAAGCGTGGCCAGGGTTCGAAAAAGCAGCGCACGGTCCCGCTCGCGGGAAAGCGTAGCGGCAAGGGCACTCGCGTTCGCGGCGTTGACGCGCCACTCGCGACAATCCGCAGGAATGGATTCCAGATGAACAAACTTGGCGAGGACCGCAGCCGACGACTTCGCGCCCCAGCCTGGCAGGCCCGGAAAGCCGTCGGCCGCGTCGCCCACCAGCGCCAGGTAATCGGGGATCGATACCGGCGAGACGCCGAACTTCTGGATTACCCCGGCTTCGTCGCGCGTGACGCGTGTACGGCGATCCAGCTGCACGATGCGGGTGCCGCGCACGCATTGGGCAAGGTCCTTGTCCGGGGTGCAGATGATCACCTGTTCGACACGCGCATCGCGAGCCGCCGCCACCGCCGCGGCGGCGAGAGCGTCATCCGCCTCGAACTCCACCATCGGCCAGACAACGAAGCCTGCCGCCGAGAGGGCATCTTCGAGGAGCGAGAACTGCGCCAGCAGGTCGGGTTCGATGCCCGCGCTGGTTTTGTAGCCTGGCCACAGTTCATTGCGAAACGACTCGATAACGTGATCCGTGGCAACCGCGACGTGAGTGGCGCCGCCGCTGGTCATACCCAGCACCGACGCGACTACGCCGCGAACGGCTGCGACCTCGCGGCCGTCCTGATCCCGTGCAGACGGCAGCGCGTAGTAGTGCCGGAACAACTCGTATGTGCCGTCGACCAGATGGACGTCCAAGGCGCAACCCCAACACAACCCTATAGGAGCGGCATCGGCTCAATCAACTGCCAGCCAGCTACCGCCGGCAAGGTGCTCAGAAGCCGACTAATTGCCCCTGGCTTAGGGCGTTAACCAGGGCTGTATGAGATCATGAAGCCGCTAGTTGCCGGGGAGCGTGGTGAAGGTGTCGTGCGCGCGAACTGTCTGGATATGTCTATCAAGCAATCGTTCTCGAAGGTACCCATCGCGTTCGTCGCCTGGATAGTTCTCTCAACACCCGCCCTGTTTGCACAGACGACAATTCCCGAGTGGTGCCGTCCGCTTCCACGAGCGGAATACAAAAGCCTCCAGCGCGTGCCGGTCAGCGATCCCTGGTTCGAAGTCTACAGAGTCGTACCCACCGTTTTCGCTATCTACGAACCGCATCAGTCGGAAGAAATTATCAGCTACCTGATCGTCGGCGACAAGCAGGCCATGCTTTTTGACACTGGGATGGGAATCAGTGACATCAGGAAAGTCACCTCTGAACTGACCCGGTTGCCCATCATCGTGTTGAACTCGCACACCCATAACGATCATGTCGGCGGCAACTGGCAGTTCGAGACGATCTACGGCATGGATACCGACTTCACTCGGGAGAACGCGCGAGGCTCGCGCGAAGACGCGCAATCCGAGGTCGCGCCCGATCAGATTTGCGGCAAGCTGCCAAGCAGATTTGATCGGAAGACCTATGCGACTCGGCCCTGGAAAATCAAGACATATACGCATGACGGTGATCGCATCGATTTGGGCGGCCGATCGTTGGAAGTCATCGCCACGCCGGGCCATACGCCAGATGCTATCTGTCTGCTGGATCGCGCACATGGCCTGCTCTTCACCGGCGACACCTACTATCCCGCGCCCATCTGGCTGTTTCGCCCCGAAACCGATCTCGAAGCCTATGGCGCCTCGATTCGGCGACTGGCCGCACTGGCTCCGCAGGTCAAGACGGTTCTCGGCGCCCACAACATTCCGGTCGCGCCCCCGTCGGTGCTTCCACGCCTGGTGACTGCCTTCGAGGCCGTCCGCACGGGCAAGGTTCCCGCAACCCCGGCATCACCCGGCAAAGTCTTGTACAAAGTGGACGACCTCTCTTTCCTGATGCACGTCGCAGAATCCATCCCCTGAGATTCGCGTACTCTGTGTCGGGCATTGGATCCGCGGCTTTGGCCGACGGTCCCTTCCTCGCCTTCTTCCGATAAGCAGGCAATAGCAGATGTTACCTATGCCTTGGGGGAGCAGGTCAGTCTTCAATATCAGGAAAACTAGACCGGTCGGGGCGGCATCCAAGGTTGCAACCTGTACGAGCGGCGTAGCACTGCTGTAACCTGCGCCGTTTGGCGCAGCCGCATCAGAATGGGTGAACCATGCATTCCAAGGCCAGCCGAGCGGCGCTGCTGCTGTGTGTTCTTGTTCCGGCTACGTGCGTAGCACAACAACGAGTGCAAAGCCAGCAAGGCCTGGCGGGTGCCAGGGTTGCGGGCAGGGCAACCATATCTCCGCAGGAGAATCTCTCGCAGTCTTCGCTGCTGAATCCGAGTGAGGGATTGTCTGTGATTGGCGCCGCGCTGGAGTCTCGCGGCCGCGGCCGCTCCAGGCCCGATTGCTCGCACCTGGTGCATACCGTTTATGAGCGCGCCGGCTTTCCCTATTCCTACGCAAGTTCGGCCGACCTATACGCTGGGGTCGACGAATTTCAGCGGATGACCCGCCCTCAAGCCGGTGATCTGGTGGTGTGGCCGGGACATGTTGGGATTGTGGTGAATCCGTCGCAGAACAGCTTTTTCAGCGCGCTGCGTTCCGGGATCTGGGTGGAGTCCTATTCCTCGTCATACTGGAAAGAGCGCGGCGCGCCTCGCTTTTATCGCTACACGAAAGCTGCAGCAGGGAAGAACTGGGAGGGGAAGGCTCAGACTCCCGGTTTGACGCGCGCGGCCTTCGACATCCCCGTGAACACCCACACGCTGTCTTCGGTTGACGTAGATCCTGCGAACATCAAACTTTCGCAGGCGCAAGTCATCAATTCGGCAAGGCCCCGACCCGAGGAAGTCACACAGGCGCTGCTCCTCACGCTCAGCATTAACCCGGAAGGCTTCCGTGAGGCAGATGTGTTCAAGCTCTCACGATCTCTGATCGTGTTCAGCCGACTTGAAGTCAGGGCGGTCAAGATCCAAGGCGATCACGGACGGGCGGAGGTGCGGATCACGGCACCACTCTCCGTGGCCGGCGGACAAGTGAACCGCAGAAAGCGGCAAGAAACACAGAAGTGGCCACTTCGACGGCTGGATCAGAAGAGTTGGGAGTTGTTGCTCCCGCAGGACGCCATTTACCTGCCGCGGGACACCGCGGTGCGGATATTAGCTCACCAGCTTGCGCTGTTGGCAGACGCTGAAAACCCGTCCTCGAACCTCCGCCATAAGGCACAGCTGGCGCAGATGCTTGATGCCATCCTTACGGAGTAGAAGCATCTTGGCAGCATCCTGTCTCCTCCGAGCGATTTCAAGCCGAGTCGTCTATCTAATCCGCACCGCCCATAGCAGCTGCTCAATCAATCAGCCTGATGTCATTGGCGCACAGCTTCGCGCTGCCAGGGACTAGCTTATTCGATCGCCGCCGACGGTCCGCGGTCCGCGCCAGCACACGAAAATGCCTCAGGTGCCACTCTTGGGGGGTATAATCGCTGCCGTTTCGAAATTAAAGGGCAAATTCAGGAAAAGTTCTCCGCACTGAGGCTGTCCTTAGTACCGCTGCGTCTGCCGATCATGATGACTGTGGTCGGAATACAATGACATTCGAGCCAAACTAGAGTTTCGCCTATGGAGTCGCTGCTACTGCATCGCCTGCATTTCGCGTTTACGGTGACCTATCACTATCTGTTCCCACAGCTGACAATGGGACTCGCTTTGCTGATCGTGGTCCTCAAGACAGTTGCGATCCGAAAGCGAGACGAACGCTATAACGAAGCAGCGCGGTTTTGGGCCAAGATATTCGCCATCAATTTCCTCATCGGCGTGGTGACCGGCATCCCCATGGAGTTCCAGTTCGGCACCAACTGGGCACAATTCTCTCGCACCACTGGAGGCGTGATTGGCCAGCCTCTTGCCATGGAAGGCGTCTTTTCCTTTTTCCTCGAGTCGGCGTTTCTGGGTCTCTTCCTGTTTGGTGAAAAGCGTCTGTCCCCGTGGGCGCATTGGGGGTCAGCCTTCCTGGTGTTTCTAGGCTCCTGGATATCCGGCTTCTTCATCATCGTTACGAACGCCTGGATGCAGCATCCGGTCGCCTATAGTGTTCTTCCCAATGGCTCGTATGAAGTCACCAGCTTCTGGGGACTGCTGATGAATCCCTGGGCGTTGCTTCAGTACGCGCACAACATGTCGGGTGCGGTCATCACCGCTGCATTCGTGATGTGCTCGGTGGGGGCGTTTTACCTGCTGGAAAACCGATTCTCTGAGCATGGCCGAATTTTCGTGCGCGTAGGCGTAATTGCGGGAGTCATTTCCTGTGTGACTCAGATTTTTCCGACCGGCGACCTGCATGGACGCTACATGGCGAAGCATCAACCCGCGGCTGTTGCGGCCATGGAGGGCTTGTTCAGCTCAGAGGAAGGAGCTCCCATTGTCTTGATGGGGCAACCCAACGAACAAAATCAGAGTATCGACAATCCGATCGTCGTAAACGACATGTTGAGCTTTTTGATTTACGGCACAACGCGAGCCGAGGTGAAAGGCTTGGACCAGTTTCCCCGCGACCAATGGCCGTCACCGCTTCCGCTTCTTTTCTACAGCTATCACATCATGGCGGGCCTGGGCACATATTTTGCTTTGTTGATGATCGTCGAGGGGTTCCTGTTGTGGCGCGGAAAGCTATTTGGGAGTCGCTGGGCGTTGTGGCCCCTGCTTTTGAGTTTCCCGCTGCCCTACATCGCCAATACGGCAGGCTGGATGACCGCGGAAATTGGCCGACAGCCGTGGCTGGTTTACGGGCTGATCCGCACCTCCGACGGATACTCGAGGACGGTGACGGCCAGCAACACGTTGTTTACACTCCTGGGCTTTATGGGGATGTATACCGTGCTCTCGATTCTGTTCATCGTTCTGGTGTACCGGACAGTCCACGAAGGGCCGCCCATGGGCAGCCTGGGGGAAGCAAAGGCAGCACCATTGACTTAGCGTGAGAAAAGACGTCAGCGTGAGAAAGACGCCAGCGTGAGGAATGATGATGGGCTTTATCTGGTTTTGGATTGTGGCCGCGATGCTGGTTGCGTATGTTGTGCTCGACGGCTTCGATTTGGGCGTCGGCATCTTGCATCCACTGCTGGCTCGCAGCGAGCGAGAGCGCCAGATCATGCTCAAGAGCATCGGTCCGGTGTGGGACGGCAATGAGGTTTGGCTGCTGGCGGGTGGAGGCACTCTGTATTTTGCCTTTCCCTGGCTCTATGCGTCCGCGTTTAGCGGGTTCTATCTGGCCTTGATGATTGTGTTGTGGCTGCTCATCATGCGCGGCGCCAGCGTTGAGCTACGTATGCATATCGATATCGGGGTCTGGCGGTCTTTCTTCGACGGCCTCTTCTTCTTATCGAGTTTGCTCCTGGCCGTATTCTTCGGCGCTGCGCTGGCCAACGTGATCCGCGGCGTACCTCTCCGGGCGGATGGCTATTTCTTTCTTCCGCTTTGGACCGACTGGCGGGTGGGACCTGAACCAGGCATCCTGGACTGGTACACGGTGATCGGCGGCGTGGTTGCTCTGGTTGCCTTGAGCATCCACGGGGCGCTGTATCTGGCAGTGAAGACCGAGGGCGCGTTGCAAGAGCGCGCCAGAACCTTCGTCCGCCAGACCTGGGTCGTGCTCTTTGTTCTTACAGGAATCAGCCTGCCTGCTACCATCTCGATTGTTCGCGCGGACGCACTCTCGAACTACCGCACTTATCCTGTGCTGTTCGTAATTCCGCTGGTAGTGCTGCTGTCGTTAGCCGGCATGATCCGTTTCTGCCGCGCCCAGGCTGACCGGAAAGCGTTTGCGTCTTCGTGCGTCTATCTTTCCTCCATGCTGGTCGGGGCGGCGGTCGCCCTGTATCCTCGCCTACTGCCCTCCAGCAGCGATCCCGCCCGTGACATCACCGTCCAGAACGCTCTCTCTGGGCCGCACACCCTTCGTGTTGGCCTGGCATGGTGGGCGCTTGGCATGGTCCTGGCCATCATTTACTTCACCGTTGTGTATCGCATGTTTCGCGGCAAAGTATCCCTCGACGGCGGCTATGGGCATTGAGGCCACTATCTGGAGAGACGTGATGGAGTTGGGCGGCGCGATTCCGCGATACACACTGCGTCCGGATATCGGACTCTTGCGGTTTAGGCTGAGTTATCCTCGGTCGTATGCCTGCTGCAAGCGGATTATGTCAATTTTGTCCATTTGAAGCATTGCCGTCATCACCCTTCTTGCTTTTTCAGCATCTTTGTCTCCCAGCATCTTGCCTAGGGAGAGTCTGATTAAGCTCTCCACTTTCCACAGCCGGTCAAGTTAGAGTCGAGGAATGAAACAGAGGACCCTGGCGATGATGACTGGCTTTGAGCGGTATAAGAGGAAGACGCGGCGAGAGATATTTCTGGAGGAGATGGAGCAGGTGGTGCCGTGGCGCGAGTTGTGCGCGCTGGTGGAGCCGCATTATCCCAAGCCTGGGAACGGGCGGCCGCCGGTGGGAGTGGAGCGCATGCTGCGGATCTACTTTTTGCAGCAGTGGTTCAACTTGTCGGACCCGGCGGTGGAAGAGGCGCTGTACGACTCGGCGGCGCTGCGGCAGTTCGTGGGCATTGACTTGGGCTCGGAGCCGGCGCCGGACGAGACCACGGTGTGCAAGTTCCGGCATCTGTTGGAAGCCCACCAACTGGGAGAACAGATTCTGGGGCAGGTAAACCTGCACCTCGAAGCCAAGGGGGTGCGGATCACCACGGGCACGATCGTGGATGCGACCATCCTGCATGCGCCTACTTCGACCAAGAACCAGCGGCAACAGCGCGATCCGGAGATGCACCAGACCAAGAAGGGGAACCAGTGGTATTTCGGAATGAAGGCGCACGTGGGGGTGGATAGCAAGACCAAGATCATCCACACGGCGGTGGCGACGGCGGCCAACGTAGCCGACTCGGCGGTGCTACCCGATCTGTTGCACGGCGAAGAAACGCGAGTGTGGGGCGATCAGGCTTATCGCGGACAGACGGAAGTGATCCGGGAGTGCGCGCCCCAGGCGCAGGACTGCACCCATCGGCGCTACCGCTACAAGGATGGCGTCGACGAAGTGGAGCGGGCGAAGAACCGGACGAAGTCGACGGTGCGGTCGAAGGTGGAGCATGTGTTTGGGGTGATGAAGCTGAAGTTCGGATTGGTGAAGCTGCGCTACCGAGGATTGAAGAAGAATGCCAACCAGTTGTTCGCGGTGTGTGCGCTGGTAAACCTGTATCTAGTGCGCAAAAAACTGCTGCTTCTGACGCCGGCATAGCCCCGCAGGCGACAATTGCTGATCACCAGTGGGCCGCCGCAGCCGGCTGGGTGACCGGAAAACGGATGATCCCAACCCTTGCCCTGGCATGGCTGAACACCTACTGCCTCAAAGGCAGGGGCTTATTCAGGGGTTCCCTAGGGCAAACCGTCTTTGGCCCCGCCACACTTCTGATACTTCCTCTCCTGCCAACCCGATGCGGATGGCCCGAATGACGTCCCCCGGTGTCAGCCCCACGCGAGCCACCGCCTGACGATCGATGTTGATTCTTAGCTGTGGGAGACCAGTGAGCTTCTCGGCGCGCAGGTCGGTAACACCTCTGACGCTGCTCATCACTCTTCTTACTTGTTCGCCCAGTTCAGCGAGCTGGTTCAGGTCTGGACCAAAGACGCGAACTGAAATGTCCGCAGGAGTGCCGCCCAGACCTTCATCGATACGCATGCCAAGAGGCGTGGTGAAAAGGGCAGTCACTCCTGGAACGTGGCTGACTTGCTCGCGCATCGCCGCCTCCAGATCCGCCAGACTCCGGCTGCGTTCGGGCGTCAGCACCACCAGCACATCCGAGAGCGTGTGGGGCATGGGATCTTCGGTGCGCTCGGCACGGCCAGTGCGCCGGACAACGTCCTCAACCTCGGGAAACTTCCGCAGTGCATCTTCCACTCGATGATTCACGCGATCCACTTCCGCCAGCGACGCCTCCGGCGGCAGAACTGTCTGGATTAGAAAAGCACCTTCATCCAGCCTGGGCATGAAATCCGTACCCACATAAAACGCCAGCGCGAGCGCGGGAAGCGTGATGGCAAGAGAAGCCAGCATCGTCCATCCCGAACGATGGACGGCCTTGTCCAGCACTGGAGCGTAAATTGCTTTTAGTCTGCGCACCAGCCACACGTCTTCATCTCGGCCCTCGGCTCGCGGCCGCAGGAAGCTTCCAGCTAGCACGGGCACAAGAGTAAGAGCCAGCACAAGGGCC
>JBGQIG010000019.1:0-15830 GCA_041498365.1 Terriglobia bacterium
CCCGCTGCCGCTGGGCGTCCTGCGTTCACAGGTCGAAGCCTGGATTAGCGAGCAGGAGAAGACCGGCCGCCAGCACTCTTCTAATTAGTTGCGGCTAAGCGGAACGGAGCGAAATCAGCGTCCCAGCCAACCTGCAAACACGCACTACGCGATACAGCGGAAACAGCGGACCGGGCAGCCTGACCGCCGACCACTCTCCCGCGCTCGGAGTCACGCAAAGCCTCCAGAAGAAAAATGCCCGGTCTCGCCAGCGTTCTCTGAGATCCATCATCAAACGAAAGTAAGAAACTGATTCCGGATTGAACTCTTCTTCCGTCACGATCAGGTGCAGGATGCGCTGGGCGAGAGCTTCTGCGACTGGGTCTCCCTCCATGCGAGGGGGTCGCGAGGCTCCGAGCAGCCGATGGGCCAGCGAGAACGATACGGCGACGATCCGCGCAATGCCGAGTTGCGCGGCCTGTGCCTGCAGAGAGGTCCAGTCGAGCGATCGAGATCGAGCCAGTTGGACGATGTCACACAGCCAGGAAAGTTGCATCCAGGCATGCTTTGCGGCATGGACGCAAAGCACGAGCATGAGGTCCTGGTCACAGAGCGTGCGCACCTTCTGACCCTCAATGCTGGCGACACGCGACCTGTCAAAGAAATCATCGATATTGAACCCGATCGAGTAGAACCGCGGCAAAATCTGCCACTTGATCTCCAGCAGATTGCGTCCATAGGCGCCGTCAAACGTGTGCTCGTATCCTGACTTGAGGTAGGCGCGCTCCGCCGCTGGTGTCAATTGCAGGCCCGGTTTGTAGCCTAACTCGGCCAGGGCTGTCTTGATTCGGGGCAGGTCTTGCGAACGAATCAGCAGATCGAGGTCAGAGAACTGGCGGAGAGCGACATTGCCGTAAAGAGCCTCCGCCAGCATCGGCCCCTTGTAAGGCAATACTTCCAGGCCGCGAGCCGCCAGGTGCCGGTGAATGTTAAGCAACTCGAGAGTCAGCCACAAAGTCCGGTGCGCGTTGATCTTGTCCTGCTGGCGTAGCGTTTCCATCGAGGCTGATTGCGTGACATCCAGCGTGTTAGAGAGCCGGCGATACAGGAGCGGGACCAGGCCATGATGCTGTGCCAGCTTGAGCAGTCGCTCCCAATCCACACCATGCCGGAGAATTTTCGGTATGCGAGCGGAAAGACGTCCGTCCGAATCGTCGCCGCAGCAGGCCAGAATCAGGTCGAGTTCCGGGCTGAAAATTGTGGTGTAGGGAGAGGTCGAGGCGGGCAGCCGGGATGGCGCAGGTTGCGGCAATGGCGGTGGTCGCCGGTAAGTCTCGATCCCCGGACCGGGAAACTCCTCTCGCGAAACTATAATACAAACCGTTCCAGCAGCCATTTACCGGCGCGGTTCTCTTTTCCGGCTCGAATTTCTCTCCCGCCGCACTCTCGAGGACTCTTTGCTTCGAGTGAGACTGAGTGTCCGGTGGTCACATTCAAAGGGGTATCCACCGACGCAATAGCGCCGCACATTATGTCTTTCACCCGCTTGTGCGCTGGGTTATCGTGAACCTCGGACCGATCCAAATGAACGGTGGCAGCGCTGGTGTGGCTGGGAGCCGCGCAGTGCTCGAGAGGGTCTGGTTAGTTTTGACATGGATGCTCAGGCGCGCGACAGGAACGGGTGCGATCTGGCAGCCGAGGCGCTGCGATCCTGGGGAGTATTGAAGTTACGGGTCACGGGAGTCAGTATGCTACCCACCTTGTGGCCCGGTGATCTTCTCACCGTTCAAGTCCAACCGCCGGAGCAGGCCGAGCCAGGCGAGATTGTGCTTTGTATGCGCTGGGGGCGCTTTTTCATTCACCGGGTCGTAAGCACGAACCCCACCGAAGACGAAGCATTTCTGATTACCCGAGGCGATTGCATGCCCAAGGACGATCCGCCGGTGGGGAGGGACGAACTACTGGGGAAGGTCACAGAAATTCGGCGCGCCGGCTCGGTTTTCCAGCCGGCCAGGGAACTTTCGCCGTTTCGCCGGATCTTGGCATCCATGCTTTGCCACTGGAGTCTCTTCCGGCGTATCGGATTGCGACTCTGGGTACGCCGCCAAAAAGGCCACTGCCAACTCGAAGGCATGTTCGGTAAAGCAGCATCGTAGCCAACACATGCGTGGGCCCGTCCAGGACCCGCGCCACGGAGCGGCCAGGAAGTGAATCCGAGTTACGAGATCACGGTTGAGATTGGAGGGATGCCGATTCTGCTGCACACGCAGGACGACTCCTTCCGGCAGTTGCTGACACGCCGCTACGCCGGCTTTATCGGTTCTGTTTCACGACCCAGATTCGAATTTGATATCGAACTGACGGCGCCCTCGACGGCCGCTCGTGACGATGACAACGATGTTCGCGTGGAAATGCAGGACGGCGTGTGGCGGCTGCAGCGAGGCGATTTCCGCGCCCAGTGGGATCCTCGGGCCGGCCGGGGGCGCATTCGCCAGTCGGCGAATCCTTATTCCATCGATTCTGTCCTGCGCATCGTGCATACCCTGATTCTGGCGCGGGAAGGCGGCTTTCTGCTGCATTCCGCCGGGGCCATCCGTAACGGCCGGGCCTTTCTGTTCTCCGGAGTATCCGGTGCAGGCAAGACCACAATCTCGCGGCTCGCGCCTCCGGATGTGACTTTGTTGACCGACGAAGTTTCTTATGTCCGCCGCGATGACGACGGATATCGCGCCTGCGGAACTCCCTTCGCGGGAGAGCTTGCGCGGGTGGGCGAAAATTGCTCTGCCCCGATCGGTTCACTGTTGTTTCTTAAACAGGGTTCCAAAAACACAATCGAACCAGTGGCGAAACCGGAAGCCATCCGGTGCCTGCTGCGGAATATCCTCTTTTTTGCTGAGGATGCGGGCCTGGTGCGAAGTGTTTTCCAGTCAGCCTGCGAGTTTGTGGAGCGCGTTCCGGTGCAACGGTTGACGTTTGTCCCCGATTCGAGGGTTTGGGACATGATCCAATGAAGGAAAAGTACATCGCGAGGAGTCAGGCCATTGCCTCTCGCCTGCTGGGCGGAGAAATGATGATCATGTCTGCGGCGGATTCCACTTTCTTTACGCTGAATTCTGTAGCCACCGTGGTCTGGCAGGCCGCGGACGGCCGCACCCCGTTGTCTGAGATCGTAGCGCATCACGTCTGCGGTGAATTCGAGGTTGATTTTGAGACGGCACACAGGGATGTCAGGCAGTTCGTTGAAAATCTCTCCAGCCATGGCATCTTGCTGGTGTCGGAGCATCCTTTTTCCGGTTCGTCCGCCGGCCCGACGGAGGCTGCATGAGCCTGATGCAGGAGATGAGCCAGCGGGCGTTGGACTTAGGTGTGCCTATGTCGGTTCATTTCGACGTCACCTACCGCTGTAACGAACGCTGCGTTCATTGCTACCTGGATCACGACGACCATGGTGAGATGACCACGGCGGAGATCAAGCGGGTGCTGGACGAATTGGCGGACGCCGGCACATTTTTCCTGACCTTCAGCGGCGGTGAAGTGCTGATGCGCCGCGATTTTTTCGAGCTTCTGGAGTACGCGCGCCGCTTGCTGTTCAATGTGAGAATCAAGACCAACGCGGTGATGATTCGTGAGCCGGAAGCGCGCCGAATGGTGAAGTTGGGTGTTGACCAGGTGCAGGTCAGCATCTACTCGCACCGTCCCGAGGTTCACGATGCCATCACCAAACTGCCGGGCTCGCTCCGCCGGAGTATCGAGGCGATTCGTTTTCTGACCCAGCAGGGGCTCCGGGTCGTGATCGCCAATGTCCTGATGACGGCCAACCTGCGAGACCATGCCGGAGTGCAGGCATTGGCCCGCGAACTGGGCGTTCCTTACACCCTGGACCCCACCATCACACCGAAAATGGATGGCGACAGGTCCATCCTGAACCTGCGCATTCCGAGCTCGGAACTGGGTGTGGTGTTTCACAACAAAAACCTTGTGGGCGACGTCGAACAGTTTTGTGCCCCGCCACCGCCTCCGGATGAAGACGTGATGGAAGGCTATCCCTGCAGCGCTGGTCACACTCTGGCCTACATCTCTCCCTACGGAGACGTTTTTCCCTGTGTTCAATTTCCACTGCCCAGCGGCAACGTCCGGCACCAGAAGTTCATCGACATCTGGCGCAATTCTGCGGAGCTGAACGAAGTCCGCTCCATTCAGGCCAAGGATCTGCCAGTTTGTTCCACCTGCAGTCACGTTGGCACTTGCACACGCTGTCCCGGCCTGGCCTACATGGAGGGAAGCATGCGGGGACCATCAACGGCCGACTGCGAGAAGTCATTCCAGCGCACCGGAATTCTTTCTGCCAACATGCGGCGCAAAGAAAAAGACCGGACCAGCATCCCGGGTCCGCTGATCCAAATACAATCGGCGGTCCCGGAGGTAAACACCCTAGACTGAGAACTGAGAACCATAAACTGCAAACTGGGTTTTTCAAGCCCTACTATGTCGATATTCGATACCTCTGCATCGTCTGCAGGTATCGATACGGAGAGGCCGAGCGTGAGTCAAAATCTTTAGCCGCAAAGGACGCCAAGGAAGCGCAAAGAACGCAAAGAAATTCTTGTGTGGATTTTCTTTGCGAACTTTGCGCATTTCCTTCGCGAACTTCGCGGTAAGTCTTTTTGACGGAAACCATTCCGCTCGCCGCGAAGCCCGTAGGGAATGCGATCCGAGAGGTTTTCGCCGGAAGCGACGGGATCACCGCCCGTCCAGCAGCTGTCCCGAGTGAAGCCATGGTTACTTTGGTGTGCTTCCCTGCCCAGGATGCTGCCGA
This sequence comes from Terriglobia bacterium, assembly GCA_041498365.1. Taxonomy (GTDB): domain Bacteria; phylum Acidobacteriota; class Terriglobia; order Terriglobales; family Acidobacteriaceae; genus JAIQFF01. The sequence continues at coordinate 4,796 of JBGQIG010000019.1, forward strand.
CGAAGTCCCTTTAAGAACGTAAAATCATTAGAAAGTTCTCACTATGGACTCCACCGAAAAAAAGATCGACTCAGGAAGGCGCAGCACTCGCATCCGCGCCCAGATTCCCCTTCGCGTGACCAGTCTGGACCCAGCGACTTCGTTCTCCGAGTCTGGCCACACGCTCGTGGTAAATGCGCAAGGTTGTGGTATACGACTTTCGCGCCCGCTGGAGCCCGGCTTGGCAGTAGCCTTGGACGAATTGGCTACCCGCAAGAGCGCGACCGCCCGCGTTGCCAACTGTGTACCGTTGGGAGCGGGAGGCCAGTGGTGGCTGGTGGGCATAGCGCTCGACGAACCCGGCAATGTGTGGGGCATTCATCCGGCTCCGGCAGACTGGGGCTCGGACGCTGCCGTCGACACCGCCGCAGCCGCGGCAGCACACAGTCCTGCCAAGAGCGACGAATGGCCTTATCGCCAATTCTCCCATCGCGGAGAATTCCATCCAGGCAAGAGGTAAATCGGCGAACCCTCGTTGAGGGAAGTGGATAGCACGCGCCGCTACATCGAGAATCTTCCGCGCTCGACTTGAGGAAAGCGATGCTCAGTGGTTCAGGAGCTTCGAGAAGTACCGGTTGTCGTAATACATCGTGCTGTTGTGCACGAATTCCAGAACCTTGTGCATTTTTTCCCGGTCCTCCCGGTTCATGTCATTGAACTGGATGGCGATGCCGGATCCGGGATCGATACGCACCACACTGCCGTGGGCCGGCAGTCTGCCGTCATCAATCGAGAAGATCACCTTCAACTTGGAACCGGCGGGCAGGAGCGCGCTGGTTTCCACGTAGCAGCCGCCCAGGCTGACGTCGATCAAGTTGCCCAGGACCGGGGCCTCTTCCTCCTGCGGCCGCAGTTCGATCGTGACCCGGCACTTCATCCGCGGATACAATCGGCGGTTCTTGCGGGAAGGCTGCTTCTGCTTTTCGATGTACATGCGGCGGTCGGCTTCGGCCAAGAGGGCTTCTGCGTCTTTTCCGTCCTCGGGATACAGCGCTTGTCCCACGCTGAGCGAGAGGATGTCTTCGCTGCATACTTCCTGGCCGGCCTTCCGCGCCAACTCACGCAAGCTCTCCGCCTTCTTGGCGGCCGCGTCCGCGGTGAGACCCGGCGCCACTACCACAAACTCGTCGCCTCCCATGCGCGCAACATAATCGTATTCGCGGCAGCTATCCTTTAACCCTTGTGCGAACAGGCGCAGCACGCGATTGCCTTCCAGGTGGCCGAAGCGGTCATTGATCTGCTTGAAACCATCCATATCGCTGACCATGACGACCAGGGACGAACTGTCGCGCTTGCATCGCGCCAGCTCCCGATCCAGTTGCAGGAACAGAGATCGAGCATTCGGCAATTCCGTGAGAAAGTCGGTGGTCGCGGAACTCTCGGCCTGCTCGTATTTCAACGCATTCTCGATGGCCAACGCCATCTTGGAACTGATGGCCAGCAGGATGCGCAGGTGATCGGAAGTGAACGCATCGGTTTCCGCGTGGTAGAGGGCAAGCACGCCTACCACGCCGGCAAGTCCTTCCAGGGGAATGGCCAACGCAGATCGCAGGGTGCTGAATTTCGTGGGATCGTTCAAATAGCCGGGCTCGACCGAGGGATTGCCGTTGATGATGGGTTTCCGGTTTTGCGCCACCCAGCCGGAAAGTCCGGAGCCCAGGGGGATGCGCAGCGACGCGAAGAGACGATGATTGTCCCCGCTCACCAGTTCCGGAATCAATTCCTGACCGTGCTTCACGTAGATTGCGATGGCGTCGTAGGGAACCAATCGCCTCAGCTTTACCGAGAATACCGACAGGGTCTCGCCCAGACTGAGGGAAGCGCCCAAGTCCTGACTCAACTCGAACAGAGTCTGCGCTTCCTGCCGCGCGGCCGCGATGGAGAAGAGGAAGGTTGCTTCCTGGCCGGGTGCATCCTTGACGGTGATGTCCTCAAAGCCGGCCGCCGGCGCGCCGCCGGTTTCTATTTTCACTTCAGTAGATAGCTTCGAGACTGGGTCACGTCTGAAAGTGGATTCCACCAGCTTTTCCAGCTGGCGATAACGCCGCTCGAGAACGCTCACGACTTTGGGGTCAAACGACTTGCCTGACTCTGCCGACAGCCGCTTCATGACCTCTTCCAACGGCAAAGCGCGCCGGTATTGACGGTCGGAGGCCATGGCGTCGAGATAATCCACGGATGAGAGAATGCGTGCGCCGATCGGAATCTCCTCGCCCTTCAAGCCGAAGGGATAGCCCGTTCCGTCCCATTTCTCGTGGTGCGCCCGCACGATCGGCACGACGGGATAAGGAAAACGGACCCGTTCCAGGATCTCCGCCCCTACCAGGGGGTGGATCTTCATCTTTTCAAATTCTTCAGGGGTGAGACGGCCAGGCTTCGAGATAATGTGCTCGGGAACGGCCAGTTTGCCGATGTCATGCAAGAGCGCTGCCGCGTGCAGGGCTTCCATCTCGCCGGGAGTCACACCCAGTTCCTTGGCCACCTCGATGGCATACACGCGCACTCTTTGCAGGTGGTCGTGAGTGGTGTGGTCCTTGGCTTCGATGGCCAGAGCCAGGGCCTCAATGGTACGCAGGTGCAGGGTGGCCATTTCTTCGACGTGGCGCTTCTCGTCTTCCAGTTTTCCAAGGTAAAGACGATAAGAGCGGTAGATCAGGTAAATGATGGGCACGATCAGCAGCGAGGTTTCCCATCCGAACTCGCGGTTGAACCAGCCGATCATTCCGGCAAATGCAGCGCCCACCAGGTAATAGGGGAATGACCAGAAGTAGCAATCCACCCAGATCTTCTTGATTGACTTCTGCTCGGTGAGAGCGATCACTGCCGCAATCGAGCCAGTGTTCGCCGCGAAGTAGGTGATGGCGGCTAAGCCCAGCAGCAGGGGATGACTCTTTACCCGGGCTCCGGAGATGGCCAGGTGATACACGTTGTACGCCACCGCGATCGAGAACGCGCTGGCGGACAGATTGAATGTGACCTGAAGGGGACTCGGACGATCGCGATAAAAACACTGCACCAGGATGGCGCCGGTCGCCAGGGCCAACGTCTCCGCGAAACCCAGTTCCAATACTCCCAGCAGGATGAACAGGAAGTTCACCGACATAGTGCCGGTGATCCCGGGCAAACGGACTTTGAGCCGTGCCGCCAGAATCGCAATCAACAGATAGCAGATGAACTGTGCGATGTTCTTGCTGGTGGGCCGGATAGCGCCGTACAGCATCACACACGTACCCGCCACGACCACAATGCTGATGAACGCCTTGGCGCCCAAGCTCAGTTCTCTCCACGACTGAGAGCCGCTAACCACGTCCCTCCTCGATGATTCCTCTGGTGTTTTGAGCGGGAATCTCCATTATTGATAACAGTTAAGATGTTCTATTACAACAACTTGCGCGCCTTCCGCCCAAACTTTCGTAACCGGAATTGCTTACCAAGGCCCAGCACCTGACCGGATTAGTAAAGACCGCGATTTCAGCTACTTGTGTCTTGACTCCCAAAATTGGAAACGACACGGCAAGCCTTGCCCGCGCGTCCCGCCACGCTTCTTCAACAGTCCCCAAAAAATGCTTGACAAAGATACTGTGTGGTACATAGTATGTGTCATACACTATGCAGCACACGGTAGAAATCCCGACGAACCCCGAAGTTCTGGAAAATCTGCGGCTGGAGTTAAGGCGCGGCTGTCTGATCCTGGCGGTGCTGGCCGAGCTGCGCAGCGAGCGTTACGGCTACACCTTGCGCAAGGCGCTCGCTGAGCAGGGTATGGAAATTGACGAAGGCACGCTATACCCGCTGCTGCGGCGGCTGGAAAGCCAGGGATTACTGGTCAGCGAGTGGCGCGAAGAGGACAAGCGCAACAAGCGGTTTTATCACCTCTCCGCCGACGGCAAGCTGATCCTGAAACAACTGGCCGCGGAGTGGAAGAGCATCAACGCATCGCTCGACGGAATTCTTTAGGAGAGTTTCTTATGGAAATGATCGATCGCTATTTGCAGGCGGTAAGGTTCGCGCTTCCGGCGGCGCAGCGGGACGACATCATCAAGGAACTCCGCGACAGCATTCTCTCGCAGATTGAGGAGCAGGAAGCCGGGCTCGGCCGTCCCCTGAACGAAGACGAGCAGGTGGATTTGCTGAAGGAGCTCGGCAGCCCAATGCATTTGGCCAGCCGTTATCGCAAGCAGCAGCACATGATTGGAGCGACTATGTTTCCCATCTATTGGAAGGTGTTGAAAGCCTCGCTGGGCCTGGCATTTCTGGTGCTGGCGGCCGCCAGTATCGCGACCGCCGCGGCGGGCAAAACGTTCTCTGAGAGTCTAGGCGTGCTGTCCCATTATCCCAGCGTAGCGCTGATGGTGTTCGCCTGGATAACTCTGGTCTTCTCCGCCCTGGAGTTCTTCGGCGCCAGGTTCCACGTGAGCGATCGCTGGGACCCGCGCAAGCTGCCGCCGCTGGCGAAGACCGATCCCCGCAAGTCGCAGTTCGAGTTGATCGCCCAACTCGTGATTCAAACCGTTTTCGGCGTGTGGTGGCTGGCCGGGCTGCACTACCAGTACCTCATCTTTGGTCCGGGCATCGCATTTCTCAGGTTTGGTCCGGTCTGGCACACAATCTATTGGTTGTTCGTGGTGCTGGTCATCGTCGATTTGGGGCTGACGGGGTCGAGGCTGGTTTGGCCGCGCTGGGCACTGGGTGGGCAGGTCTCTCGCCTGGTGATGAGCGCACTCGGTCTCGTCGTTCTCTACTTCCTGATCAACGCTCCCGATTTGTTTGTGGCGGCCGACGCGAGCACGCCTCAACTGCAATCTCTGGCGAGGAGCATCAATTACGGTGTCCGCCTGGGGCTGGTCGCTGCCGCGATTGTGAACATCATCAATGTCGTGAGGGAGATTTTACGGCTCGTCGGTTGGAGGCTCGGCCGCATTCACCAGGCGACCGTGGGATCCTGAATGGGAGTTGCCCAACGGCGATGAGCAACCCGCAGAACTGGTTCCGTTCTTCGCCGATCGCCGACCTCGCTAGTCCGCATCAGCGAATCATACGGTAGAAACTCAGAGTCGTGTCGCCCTGTTCCAGCTTGCGATAACGATGCAGGGGCGCGTACCCGTCGCCAGGATCGAATCGCTTGTCGTGCTCGGCGATGACGACCGTGTCCGGCTTGAGCGACCGGGACTGCGAGAGCTGTTGCAGGGTTCGTGCATAGACCTTTTCCATGCGGTAGGGCGGATCGAGAAATATGAAGTCGGCGGTGACGCCTCTGGCTTCCAGTTGGCGCAGCGCACGGGCGACATCTTCTTTCAGCACTTCGAAACCCGCCTCCACTCCCAGCGATTGGAGATTGTGCTGGATCAGGCTGGCAGCGGAGGTCGAGGATTCCACAAAGTACACCTTGGCCGCTCCCCGGCTCAGGGCCTCGATCCCGACCGCGCCCGTGCCCGCGCACAGGTCCAGCCAGACTTTGCCTTCAAAGGCGGATGAATTTCCCGCAACCAGCACATTGAACAGGGTTTCGCGCAAGCGGTCGGCGGTGGGACGCAGATCCAAACCGCGCAGCGAACGCAGCGGGCGACGGCGAAATTTCCCAGCTATCACTCGCATGACACCGCCTTGACCAGCGTGCCACAAGGCGTGTCATTACCTTGGATTTGCTGAAATCGCAACTCTCGGCTCCCTTCCGTCGTCTAAATATATAGAATGGTGGTAGCGGCAGAGGCCGTAGATTTCCTATGAGAAGCTGGTCGCTCCCGGCGGGTCGCATCTTTGGAGTGGAACTCCGCATTCACTGGACTTTTTTTCTTTTGCCACTTTTCGTGTATTACACCGAATACTTAGCTCATCGCACTGCCAACGAAGGCCGGGATATGGCTCTGGTAGGGATCATGTTCGCATGCGTCCTGGCCCATGAACTCGGTCACGCGCTGGCGGCCCAGCGCTTCGGGATTCGTGCCAAGTCCATCATCCTGCTGCCGATTGGCGGAATCACGCAACTGGACGACAGCCGCCCTGCCATCGAAGCCACGCTGGCCCCCTGGAAGCGTGACATCCAAATCGCGCTGGCCGGGCCGCTGGTTAACTTGCTCATTGCTTTCGTTGTTGGCGGCATCCTATTGGCATTCGTCCCCCAGGCTGATCTCTGGAGCTGGCCCTACGTGCGCTCCAGCAACCTTCTACGCAGTCTGGTGTGGTCGAACATTTATCTGGCCGGGTTCAATCTGCTTCCCGCGTATCCCATGGATGGCGGACGGGTGCTGCGGGCCCTGTTCAGCCGCAGTATGGATCCGGTTCTCGCCACCCGGCGTGCGGTCTCGATTGGCCAGACCTTCGCCACACTTTTCATGCTGGTAGGCATGCTGTCGAATATCTGGCTCACTCTGGTCGGGTTCTTCCTGTTTATCGCATCCCAGATGGAAGAGCGTTCCGCGGTTTTTCAGTCGGTGCTGGAAAGGGTTCGGCTGGAAGACGTAATGCTCACCGACTTTGCCACGCTCTCCCCTGCCGACACCCTCGAAGACGCGCTCGAAAAAGCGGTGCACTGCCTGCAAGACGATTTCCCGGTAATACGTGGCAGTGACATGGTGGGCGTGATTTCGAAGCAGAAGATTCTGGAAGCCCTGCGCGTGGAAGGCAATGGCTACGTGCAGGCGGTGATGAACCTGATTTTTGAAGTGGCCCAAAAGGGCGAATCGCTGGCCTCGGCGTTTCGCAAGCTTACAGCCAAGAACCTCAGCATCATTCCGGTCGTGGAAGATCAGCGCCTAGTGGGCATCGTCACCCTGCAGAATCTGATGCACTCAATGGCGCTGCTTGCGGAAAGCCGCAAGCTGCGCAAGCAGGCGTTGAACTCCTAGAAAAAGCGGCCACGGATTTTCACTGACTCTCACGGATCAAAACCTCTTTGCTTTTGCCTTATCCGTGTGAATCCGTGCATATCCGTGGCCGCTTTTCTTAGAATTTCACTACTATCCCGACGGACGGTTCCGCCATGTGTCCTCTGGCCCCGGTGAACAGGTTCTGCACTTTGAAATCGGGCGCTTTGTAGATCAGCCCGCGGTATTGCAGCCGCAGAGCCAGATGGCGGGAGAGAGGAGACCGGTGAATCAGGGGCAGGACCGAGAAGATGCGGTAGTCCACTCCGCCGCCGTAGAGGAGAGCCGGCTTGGTTTGCTGGGACGCCGGTATATCCGCGAGTATGTCGTTGATGGTGTTGGCACTGTAGCCTGGGTAGAAGATCAAAGCGCCTGCGCCGACGAAGACAAACGGTTCGGCTCTTTCGCTCTGGAGAAAACTGAAGACGTACGCCCCGGAATATTCGCTGATGGTGTCATGAATGCGATAAGTCAGCGGTGACGCAAAGTAAATCTGTGAGTTTGCGGTGTGCGCATAGTTGATTTCGACCGAACTCCTGGCCGAGAACCGGTACCGGCCGGTGATGAGGACAGCGCCGGAATTCGTTGGAGTCAGCACCGTACCATTGCCCGTTGACTGCTTGCTGAACACCGCCGTCCCGCCCAGGCTCACGTCGAAACGGTTGGCCTGGCCAAGCCCGATGGAGGTCAGCAGGAAGAACGTCGCTACTGCGATGCCGGTAGTTCTTAACATCAATTGTCCTCGCGCGCTGGTAACAGTCTAACTTTAGCCACGGATCTTCACCGATTCTCACGGATCAAAGTCTTATTTCTCTTTTTGCCTTATCCGTGTGAATCCGTGCAAATCCGTGGCCAGTCTTTTAGAACAGCCGGATCGCCTTCGCCTGCTCTACAGCCGGCACTTTCTTCAACTCAGCGAGTACTGCTTCGGGCACACGTCCGTCCACGTGGACCACGGCGATAGCCTGCCGAGGCGCGTTGGGCTTGCCGTTACCCATGCGACGGCCCAGGGAAAAATCGGCGATGTTGATCTTGTGCTTGCCGAGAATGGTGCCGACTTTACCGATCACGCCCGGCACGTCGCGGTTACGCATGTAGATGAGATTGCGCTCGAGAGGAGCCTCCACGTCAATTCCATCTACGTGGAGCAGGCGCGGGGTGTGCTGGTGCAGGACCGCCCCCTTGACCAGATGCTCCTCGGTCGCAGTCTTGAGCAGGATGGAAAGCACGCTGCCGGAGCCGCCGGTGGAACTCTTTGGCTTGCGGGCTTCGTGGATCCGCAGCCCGCGCGCGGAGGCGATGGCAGCCGCATTTACCAGGTTCGCCTTTTCCTCGAGAGCTTCATTCAGAATGCCCTTGATGGCGGCGTTGCGGATCAGTTCCGTCTTCCATTCCGCGATATGCCCGCTGTAGCGCAGGGAAATCTCTTCCAGGGTGCCGTCGCTGGCCTGGGCCAGGAACGAGCCCAGCCTCTCCGCCAGCACGATGTAAGGCTGCAGTTCGAGATATTCATCGTGCGACACCGAGGGCACATTCACCGCATTCTGGATGACGCCGTCCTTCAGATATTCCTTCACCTGCAGCGCGATCTGGTAGCCGACCGCTTCCTGGGCCTCGTAGGTCGAGCCGCCGATGTGCGGCGTCAGGATGACGTTGTCCAGCGCCGTCAAGGGAGAGTTCTTCAAGGGTTCTTCGCCGAAAACATCCAGCGCTGCTCCTGCCACCAGGCCCTGCTTGATGGCTTGGGCCAGGGCAGCTTCATCCACCAGTTCTCCGCGGGCGCAGTTCACCAGGCGCACCCCTCTCTTCATCTTCTTCACCGATTCCGCGTTGATCATGCCCGTGGTCTGCGGCGTGAGACCCACATGCAGCGAGAGGTAATGCGATGCCGCATAAACCTGATCCAGCGGGGCCATGCGGATGCCCTGCTCTTTCGCGACCGAGGTCGAGACGAAGGGATCATGCGCAACCACGTCCATCCCGAAGGCTCGCGCCCGCCGGGCCACTTCCATGCCGACTCTTCCCAGGCCCACAATGCCCAGTGTCTTGCCCCGCAACTCGGTGCCTTGAAGAGATTTCTTCTCCCACTTCCCGGCATGCATCAGTTCATTGGCGCGGCCGATGTGGCGAGCCATCGCCAGCATCAGCGCCAGGGTGTGCTCGGCCACGGCAATGGCATTGGCCCCGGGAGTGTTCATCACGGCGATGCCCTGGCGAGTGGCGGCATCAAGGTCAATGTTGTCCACACCCACACCGGCCCGCCCGATGACCCGGAGCTTGGGCGCATGCTCCAGAAGCTCGGCATTCACCTGCACCGCTGAGCGGACGATGAGCGCATCCGCCGACTGCAGTTGAGCCGCGAGTTTGCCCTCGATCTGCTCCGGAGTGACTACCGTCCAGCGCGGTTCGCGCAACAGGTCTACGGCGGACGACGAAATCTTTTCTGCCACCACAACTTTCATGATTTGGGTTCTCTCGCCGAAATTGAGATGCTCGCTGCTTCTGCGCTATCGCTGGTCATGCAGTCCCGTGCGTGCAGAATCTTTACCAGAAAATGACAGATCGTTGACACCCGGCAATTTGCCGCTTTGTACGCTTATGCAGGAACTCGACACAGTCTTAACTTAAGGGATCGTCATGAAAACAATCTTCCTCTTTCTGCTGACTCTCTCGGCACTCGGGTGCGGCGGCTACGGATCGGGCTCCGGCTCCGGTGCAATGGCGGTCGGCGCTCCCAGTATCGCCGCTCCGCTGGTACCCAATACCGCAACCGCAGGTAGTGCCGCGTTTACCTTGACCGTCAACGGAAGCGGGTTTGTCGGTCAATCGGTTGTGGTTTTCAATTCCATGCAGCGCCAAACCACGTTCGTTACCAGCAGCCAGATCACCGCCGCGATCTCCGCGTCGGACATTGCCGCGGCCGGCGTCATGCCGGTTTATGTGAGCAACCCGGGCGGGACGGGAATTTACATGAATCAGCCCGGCCAGAACTCCAACATGGTGAACTTTACCGTGCAGTAGTCCCGCGGTACTCAAACGCCGACGGTCTGCCGTCTGTCCGCTGTACTCCGCGCGTACACTTCCTGCGCCGCGCGCACGCCCGCGCCATACTCCACCGGTTTCCCGGTCACGCTGGCAAGCACATGCTCGAGCGCGGCCAGAATTCCGATGGTATCGAGGTAGTCGTAGTAACCCAGATGCGCGATGCGGAACAACTTGCCTTTCATCTCGCCTTGACCGTTGGCTACTACCGCAGCGAACGATTCGCGAAATTCCTTGACGATGGCGCTGGAATCGCTTCCCGCGGGAGATTGGATCGCCGTGAGTGCAGATGCCGGCGAGGAGGTGGCAAACAGCTTGAGCCCGAGCGCCTGCGCGCCGGCCCGGGTCATCTCCGCCGCCAACTCGGCATTGTTGATCAAGGCTTCGCGCCCGGCCACCAGATCGCCATTACCCATTTGCCGGACGAAGTCGAGAGCGGCGCCCAGCGCGGCAAACAACGAGGTGGCAGGAGTATAGGCCGACTCTCCCTTGGCCGCAGCCTTGCGTTCCTTGCGGAAGTCGAAGTAGTAGCGTGGGGACTTGGTGCTCTCCATGCGCTTCCAGGCACGCTCGCTGACGGCGCAATAAGCCAGACCTGGAGGAATCATCAGAGCTTTTTGCGAGCCGCCGATGATGACGTCAATGCCCCAGCCGTCCACGTCGAAATGGGTTGTGCCCAGGCCAGTGATGGCGTCCACCACAAGCAAGGTTTCATCGCCCAGGGCGCGCACCAGCTTTGCGATCCCCTTGACGTCATGCCGGGCGCCGGTGGAGCTCTCCGTCCCCTGCACATAAACCGCGCGCACGTCTTTAGCCAGCTTTTGGCGGACCTCATCGAGCGAAAAGGTTTCGCCATAGGGTGCGCTGACCAGCTCAACGGAACACCCAAACGCTTTGGTCAGATCGCGCCAGCGTTCGCCAAACTTGCCGGCGGTCAGCACCAGCACCTTGTCGCCGGGCGAAGTGAGATTTGAGACCGAGCCTTCCATCGCGCCGGTACCGGAAGAAGCCAGCACCAGGACATCATTCCGCGTCCCGACAAATTCCTTCATGTCCGCCAATACCCGCGAGTACAGAGCGCGGAAGTCGGC
>JBGQIG010000020.1:0-15529 GCA_041498365.1 Terriglobia bacterium
GCGAGTCGTTGTTTAGCACATGGTGAATGGCGCCTACGACGTCCTCTACCGAAACCCAACTCCACCACTGGCGGCCATTGCCCAGGCGACCGCCCATGCCCAGGCGGAAAGGAAGAAGCATTTTCGGCAGAGCGCCGCCATCCGCGCTCATCACCACCCCCAACCGCATTTGCGCAGTGCGAATTCCCACCGCGGCCGCCGGTTGCGCGGCAGCCTCCCATTGACGGCCGACTTCCGGGGTAAATCCCTCACCTGACGGGCTATCTTCGCGCAGGATTTCATCTCCGCGATTGCCGTAGTAACCCACCGCGGAAGCCGAGATGAAAACGCGCGGCGGTTGTGGCGCTCTGGACAACGCTTCCGCGATGTGACTTGTGCCCTGGGTTCGACTCTCCAGGATGCGTCGCTTCTTGGCCTTGGTCCAGCGGCCGACAATGGACTCTCCCGCCAGATGAATTACCGCCTCGAAGCCCGAGACCAAATCCGGTGATAAAGGACGGAATGGGTCCCAGGCGATCTGGTCTTTGGCGGAAGCAGAGCTGCGAACCAGCCGTGTGATTGTGAACCCACGCGCTCTGAGAGATGGCAGGAGAGCCGCCCCGATCGGGCCTGAAGCTCCACTGACGAGAACGCGCGACGAATTCATTTCAGCTTCAACTCTAGCAGATCGCGCCATACAGCCACACCCGGGCGCGCTGCCGCACGAGCGTGAACGCTCGCGCCTGCATCGACACGCTATAATCGTGCATGGCGACTCTGCGCCAGCAGTTTGCGACCAATGTCCTCACGGTGACCAAGTTCCGTGAGCTGATGCGCAGAATGCGGGCCAACCGGCCCAACGACGATCTGGAACTCATCCGCAAGGCCTACGAATTTTCTCAGAAACACCACTCTGGTCAGAGCCGGGCCTCCGGCCAACCCTATCTGGTTCATCCCCTGGAAGTGGCCCTGGTTTTAGCAGAAATGAAAATGGACCCCGTAGCCATTGCCGCCGGGCTGCTGCATGATTCCGTCGAAGACACCTCGGTGACGGTCGTCGATATCCGCAAAGAATTCGGCGAGCAGGTGGCGCATATCGTCGAGGGCGTCACCAAGATCAGCGCCATAGATTTCGCCACGCGGGAAGAACAGCAAGCCGAGAACCTGCGCAAGATGATGCTGGCCATGGTGGATGACATTCGCGTCGTGCTGATCAAACTGGCCGACCGGTTGCATAACATGCGCACCCTGGAGCATCTGCTGCCGGAGCGCCAGCAGAAAATCGCGCGCGAGACGCTCGACATTTACGCCCCCATCGCCCACCGCCTGGGCATGGGCAAGATCCGCGGCGAACTGGAAGACCTCGGATTCCGCTACGTGGATCCGATTGGATATCAGCAAGTCCACGATGCGGTCGAGGCGCGGCGCAAAGCGGGCGAGGCATTCCTGGCGCGGGTGGAGGCCGTCTTTCGCGACAAGCTGAAAGAGGCGGGAATTACCGCGACCGTCGAAAGCCGTATCAAGCGCCTGTACAGCATCCACAAGAAACTGCAGCGACAAAAAATTGCGGTCGAACAAGTCTATGACCTGTATGCGATGCGGGTGGTCACGCAATCGGTCCAGGATTGCTATGCCGTGCTGGGAATCATCCACAACTTGTGGCGGCCGGTGCCCGGCCGGATCAAAGACTTCATCGCCATGCCCCGGCCGAATTTCTACCAATCGTTGCACACCTCCGTGATTGCTGAAGAGGGCACGCCGTTCGAAGTGCAGATTCGCACGGAGGAAATGCACAAGATGGCTGAAGAGGGCATCGCCGCGCACTGGAAGTACAAAGATGGTCCGGTCTCGGCGCAAGACGAGCAGCGACTCGCTTGGTTGCGCCAGGTAGTGGAATGGCAACGCGACGTCTCCGACCCCAGCGAGTTTCTTTCCACGCTGAAGATCGATCTCTATCCCGAAGAGGTTTATACCTTCACGCCGAAGGGCAAGGTCGTGGTCTTGCCCAGAGAGTCGTCCCCGATTGACTTCGCCTATTCCATCCACACCGAAGTGGGCCACAGCTGCGTGGGCGCAAAAGTGAACGGACGCATGGTGCCGCTCCGTTTCAAGCTGCACAGCGGCGACATTGTCGAAATCCTCACCCAGGCGGGACACAAGCCCAGCCGCGATTGGCTGGCGATCGCCAAGTCATCGCGCGCCCGCAACAAGATTAAGCACTGGCTTAACGTCCATCAGCGGGAGCGCGCGATCGAGATCGGCCGCAAACTGATCGAGAAGGAAGCCCGGAAGTATCGCGTATCGCTGAAGGAAATCAAGGACGAAGAGTTGCAGAAAATCGCAGCCGACTACGGAGTCGGGCGACCTGACGATCTTATGGCGGGCATTGGCTACGGCAAGTTTTCGGCGCGACAGATATTGGGACGTTTGGCGCCCGCAGCCGGCGAACCCTTGACCCACGACGAACCGGACAAGACGAGTGGACTGGCCAGCGTGGTGCGGCGCGTCTTCGGTGGCGACCAGAATAACAACGCCATCCGCGTCAAAGGCCATGGCGACCTGCTGGTGTACCGGGCGCGATGTTGCAACCCGATTCGGGGCGAATCGATTGTCGGATACGTGACTCGCGGCAAAGGCGTGGCGGTCCACGCGCTCAATTGTCCCAACGTGATGAACCTGATGTACGAGCCGGAACGGCGAATTGACGTAGAGTGGGCGCAAGACGATGGGACGCCCAGCGCCTACCCGGTAAAACTCACCGTATTCTGCGACGACCGCTTCGGAATGCTGAAACAGATCACCGCCGTGATCAGCGATACCAAGACCAACATCCGTAACATCGAAGCCCGCACCAACAACGGCCAGGCTAACGTTGACATCGTCCTCGATATCGCCGACTTGAAGCACTTGGAAAACATCGTCAGCGGCGTACGCAAGATTCCCGGCGTACACGATGTGCAGAGACTGCAGAAAATCTAAAACCAGTGGTCAGTGGCCAGTGGCCAGCAAGAACCAACCGGGAACTGGGAACCTGGAACTGACCACTGGTTTTTATCTGCCCGGCTTCCTGCGAGTTGACTCCGGCGGTGTCGATCTGCATTAATTTCTGACCACTGACCACTAGCCACTGACCACTGATTTTGGAGGGTTCATGCGCGACGTGATTGCGACCAAAGAAGGACCGCAGGCGATTGGCCCTTATTCCCAAGCTATCCGGGCGGGAGGATTTGTCTTCGTCTCTGGACAGGTAGCGATTGACCCGGCGAGCCAGCAGGTCATCACCGGAGACGTGGCGGCGCAGACCGAACGCGTCCTCAAGAACCTGTCAGCGATTCTGACCGCGGCCGGGAGCGGGCTGAAGAAGGTGGTGCGCGCGACCGTCTTTCTGAAGAACATGGGGGACTTCACCGCCATGAATGAAGTTTATGGGCGATATTTCAATATTGCGCCGCCCGCCAGATCCACCGTGGAAGTCGCACGTCTGCCCAAGGATGTGCTGGTGGAGATTGACGTCATCGCACTGGCCTAAGCGGTCCACGTAGGCCCAGACGTCCTCGTCTGGGCAGTCGAGCGAAGCTCGGCAGGGCTAACTGCAGGCAGGCCTATGATGTCGTAAATTCGTCTCGGCCCCGGTGATGCTGCTAGTCACCAACCTTACCCTCCCGTTACAATCCTTAGTCCCGTATTTCTCGCAGACATCAGGGGAGAGTGACGTTTGATCCCACGCTACACCCGTGCCGACATGGGCCGTATCTGGAGCGATGAGAATCGCTTCCGGACCTGGCTGGCGGTTGAGGTCGCGGCCACCGAGACCCTGGCCGAAGCCTGCATGGTGCCCAAGGACGCCGCCCGAGCGATCCGTGAGCGGGCCGACTTCAATCTCGATCGCATTGCGGAAATCGAAGCTGAAGTTCGCCACGACGTCATCGCCTTCACCACCGCGGTGGCCGAGATCGTCGGCCCGCACGCGCGCTGGTTTCACTATGGCCTGACCTCGAACGATGTGGTCGATACCTCTCAGGCTCTGCTCATCCAGCAGGCTTCGGCGATCATCGCCGCCGACCTGCAAAAGCTTTCTGACGTGCTGGAACGGCGCGCCTGGGAGTTCAAAGACACGCCCATGATCGGGCGCACCCACGGCATTCATGCCGAGCCCATCACCTTCGGCTTCAAGCTGGCTAACTGGTACTCCGAGACCCAGCGCAACATCGCGCGTTTTCAGAGCGCCGCTGAAGACATGCGCGTGGGAAAGTTCTCTGGCGCCGTGGGCACGTTTGCCCACCTCAGCCCCGAACTGGAAGAAAGAATGTGCGAGCGGCTGGGATTGAGGGCTGCCGCTATCTCATCCCAGGTCATTCAGCGCGACCGGCACGCCGCATACCTTGCCACGTTGGCGGTGATCGCCTGCACCCTGGACAAGATCGCCACCGAACTCCGGCATCTGCAGCGCACCGAGGTGCGCGAGGTGGAGGAATTCTTCAGCGAAAAGCAGAAGGGTTCGTCCGCCATGCCCCATAAGCGCAACCCAGTCACCCTGGAGCAGATCAGCGGTTTGGCCCGGGTGGTGCGCTCCAACGCACAAGCGGCGTTTGAAAACGTCGCCCTGTGGCACGAGCGCGACATCTCGCACTCGTCCGTGGAACGCATCATCATTCCCGATTCCACCACGCTTGTGGATTACATGCTCCAGAAAACCGCGAATGTCATCGACACCATGTTCGTTTACCCGGAACGCATGAAATCGAATCTGGAAAGCACCGGCGGTCTGGTTTTCAGTGGACAGCTTCTACTCGACTTGGTGGAACATGGAGTCTCGCGCGAGGACGCCTACCGTGCGGTACAACGTCATGCCATGCGCACCTGGAAGCAAGGGCTGAACTTTCGTCAACTGGTGCTGAAGGATAAGAGCATCGCCAGCCGGGTTCCACGCAGGCAGATTGAGCGGGCCTTTGACTTGAAACGTCAGCTACGAAACATAGACAGGATTTTCACGCGGGTATTTGGCGAGAAAAGTGAGCTGAAGCCCGCAGCCCCAGGGAAGCGGCGTAGCGCGAAGCGAAGACGCTAAAGAGCGAAAAGAAGCGACGTCCCGGAGGGACGTCTGATAGTAGCCCGGCGTTTCAACGCCGGGTCACCCGGCAAAATGATTCCCGTCCTGAAATGCCACCCGCGCCGTTGGGAATTCGTTTCAGGCGTGGCGACGGCACGCCCATCCTCTGCGCAGCCCAGCGAAAGTTTGTTCCGCTCAACCGGAGTTCATGGTTTGCAATCTGTGATAAACCTCACTCCCGTTTCGCCAACGCCCCATCCACCGAAGCCGCTCCCGGGCCAAGCATCGCCAGCGCGATGCACGCCGCCAGCAAGGTCAGGGGATACTCGATGCCATGTTTTGGTTGGTCGAAAAAACCGTTCTTCAAGTGAACCACGAGAATCGCCACAAACATGTCAAAAGCGTTCAAAGCGGCGGCCCAGCGTGTACACAATCCGACCAACAGCGCGATGCCTCCCAGGAATTCAACCAGAGTCACAATCACACCGGAGACGAAGGGCAAGGGTATGCCCGCTCCAGCAAAAAAACCGGCCACGCCGTGGAAGCCAAACCCAAAGAGCTTCTGCCACCCGTGCGCCAGAAACACAATCCCGACCACGACTCGCAGAACTGTCAGTCCCCAGGCCTGATTCGAACTATTGTTCATGAGCTTTCTCCCTGAACCGCTTTGTCTCGCGACACTGCGCGAGTGGCTTACTTTCGAAAATGCTCGGGGGCCCGGCCCGCCCCCCTTTCCCTGATCGGCGCAGTACGCTTAAGCCTTCTCGATGGCCAGGCCGGCAGCCTTCCACTCTTCCAGTCCGCCCTCATAGGCGCGAACGTTCTCGTAGCCCAGCTTCGCCAGTTTTTCCGCAGCCATGCGGCTTTGCGGACACTTCGGGCCGCCGCAGTATACGACGATCTCGGTATTCTTGGGCAAATTCGTCGTGCGGACTTCGCTTCCGACCTTGTCCAAAGGCACCCGGCGCGAACCGGAGATGTTTTCCCCCTTGAACCACTCATCGGTAAGGACGTTCCAGAATTGGACGGGACGTTTGCTGCCAACCAACTCCCGAACCTCCTGGGTCGAAACGGTTTTCACGGATACTTCGGTTGCGGTGCTCATTAGCGGTCCCCTTTCAGTATAACAGATGTCGTTATAACGATAAAGTGACAAAATATTATTTTGCCCGCTCACGGGCGGTTTGCAGAAGACCGAGCAGGGTCCGTAACTGCTGCTCACCGAGATGCCCCAGCATCCGCCGGTTGAATTCTTCAATCGGACGATCCAAGCCTTCCAGAAGCGCCAGCCCGGCGGGAGTGATGCGCGTAGTAATGACTCGCCGGTCCCGGCCCTCCCGGCTGCGGACTACCAGTCCACGGCGCTCCAGGCGGTCCACCAGGCGAGTGATGTCGGGGTCGCGGTTGATCATGCGTTCGGCAATTTCGCTGCAGGCGCGTCCCTCGTCCTTGGCTCCACGCAGGATGCGGAGGGCATTGTATTGGGTCGGAGAAAGCCCATGGGGCTTCAGCATCTCGGTCAGGCGCCAGTGCAGCTGGTCAGCCGTGCGCTGCAGCGAGACCAGAGCTTCATCTTCCCGGCTACTAAAAGGCTTGGTCTGCTGGATCTCAGCTTGAATGCTCTTACTCACGAGTCAAATATAGTCGTTGTAACGAATATTGTCAATGCCTCAGGCCGAGTCCCTGCTCCACCCAAACCAGAGTCTTAAAAGCACTCTCTTCAACCAGGCGGAAGTATGTGCCATGCCTTCCCGAGCCCCCCTCTCCATTCCCAGGTGCATCCCGGATTCCCTCTCATTGCATCCAACAATTAACTAACTGGTTAATCAAAGTTAGGCAGGAGCAATGACTATGAAAAACATTTTCAGGGCTGTGGCTTCGTTTCTGGCTGTAGGCGCTTTCAGCGCGGGCCTGATGGCCCAGACGGCGAGCGCCCGTTATGACAGCGATATCCAGACCCGGGTGACGCAGCAATTGACGAAGAAGAAGGACTTCCGAAACTTGCAGGCAACCACCGAAGACGGCATTGTGACCCTCTCCGGCACCGTGGATCTCTACCAGCAAAAGCTGGATGCGGCCAAGAAAGTCCGCAAGCTGGATAAAGTCCAGGGCGTACGCAACCTGGTCGCAGTGAGCACGACCGTACCCGATAGCGAGCTCGAGGCGAGACTCGAACGCAAGCTGCACTACGACCGCATTGGCTACGACAATTTATTCAACTTTGTTGACGTGTCGGTGAAAGACGGCGTCGCCACGCTGGGCGGCGAGACTCGCACCGACGTCGGCCGCGACTCGGCCGTGTCTTTGACGAACAACATGCCGGGCGTGAAGGATGTGGTGGACAACATCAAGGTTGCTCCGGTGTCAGGATTCGATGACCGGATCCGGATCAGCGCCATGCATGCCATCTATCGCGACCCGGTCCTGGGCCGCTACGCCAGTGACCCGGCAAAGCCCATCCGCATCGTGGTAGACCATGGCAAACTAAGCCTCTACGGCACGGTGGATGGCGCGATGGACAAGCAGGTAGCCGGCATCCGCGCAAACCAGGTGTTCGGCGTATTCAGCGTGCAGAACAATCTGGAAGTGGTCGAAGGCTCGTAATTAGATCAAACGCTGGATCGGAGGGAGGCACGGCTTCGGCCGTGCCTTTTTTTCCATTAGAGCCGGTTGATCAACGCCGCCACGTACCCCGCCCCAAATCCATTATCAATGTTCACCACGCTGACATTCGAAGCGCAGGAGTTCATCATCCCCAGAAGCGCCGCCAGCCCCTTGAATGCCGCCCCGTAGCCCACACTGGTGGGCACAGCGATCACCGGCACGCCGACCAAACCGCCCACTACGCTCGGCAACGCGCCTTCCATCCCCGCGCACACGATTACCACGCGCGCTCGCGTCAGGGACGCGCGATTCGCCATCAGCCGGTGGATTCCGGCTACTCCGACATCGTAAAGATGCTCGACGTCATTGCCCATTAGCTCAGCCGTAACCACGGCTTCCTCCGCCACGGGGATGTCGCTGGTTCCGGCAGAAACCACGGCGATGATGCCCTTGCCATATTTCTTCTTCTCGCGCTGCAGGGTGATCGCCTGCGCCAGCGAGCTATATTCGGCTTTCGGAACTTTCTTCCTTACCGCGGCAAACTGTTCTTCACTCGCCCGCGTGGCCAGGATGTTGCCACCATGCTTGGCCAGCCGGGAGAAGATAGACGCCATCTGCGCCGGAGTTTTGCCCTGGCCAAAGATCACTTCCGGCATCCCGCTACGCAGCGCTCGATGGTGATCGAGCTTGGCGAATCCGAGATCTTCGAATGGCAGGTGGCGAACACGTTCCACGGCCTCGTCAGGAGAAAGCTCACCCCGGCGTACCTGATCGAAGAGTTTGCGGATGGAATCAGCGTTCAAGGAAGCACTCGGCATTAAGCCCACGCCGAGTCTAGATTAGCACCTGGGCGGCCAGTGCTGGACGCGCCGAAAGGCCTTTAACCACAGAGGACACCGAGGACACAGAGAGAATCGTTTCCACAACCTCTGTGTCCGGTGCGTCGTCTGTGGTTAAAGGGGGTTCTGTAGCTTCGCTTCACCGAGGCGGGCAGCTTCTTGGCGTTGCCGCGAACTCTCGCAGCAATTTCCCGAAAAGGCCTCTTCCGCTCTGCCCGGCTCTTCCAGGCGAAGAAGGAAGCACTTGGCATTGAGCGCACGCGAGTCTAGATCAGCACTTGGGCGGCCACTGCCGGGCGCGCCGAAAGGCGTTTAACCACAGAGGACCCCGAGGACACAGAGAGAAATCGTTCCAACAAAACCTCTGTGTCCTCTGCGTCCTCTGTGGTCAAAGGGTTTGCAGCTATCGCTTCACCGAGGCGGGCAGCTTCTTGGCGTTGCCACGAACTCTCGCAGCAATTTCCCGGAAAGCCTCTTTCGCTCTGCCCGGCTCTTCCAGGCGAGTAAGGAACAACCGGCGCAACATGCTCCGTGTAACCCGTCCCTTGAGATAGGCCTCGTACGTGGCATTGCCCAGCATGTAGCCGAGTAGCTGGGAGCTGGATTCGATCTTCTTTCGCTCGGTGGCCGGTGTTTCCCGCAGTAACTCGCGACCTTCGCCGTCTTCCACTCCCGGACGGGCCGGGTACAACACCCGTGAGCCGAAGTAGCCTAAGGCGTATTCGATTGTCTGGGCGTAAAAGCGATTCGAGTTCGCATCCGGGAGAACCGCGCTCCCGTTTGCACGCAAGGGTAAGCCCCGGCAGGCGTGATGCACAAAGCGTGTGGCTTCTTCTGCCGCATACATCATCTTGAACTCCCGCACGTAGAAGGCGTTCACCTGGGGCAGATACACGCTGCCCCGATGTTCCACGTGGCGCACCATGACTTCCGTCTCTTCCTCGCTGGCGTCGTGACGGGAGAGCAGCCGCCGCAAACGCGCGTCGGAAGCCCGGCAATAGACCTCGGGCAGCAAGTCGACCAGAAACTTTGGCTGTGAGCCGTTGTGCGAGGAATAACGGTTGATGTCGAGAAAGCGCAGCAAGCTGTCAATCAGGTTGTAGATGGTAGGGGCGAGGTCAGGGCCTTCCTCCTCGGTGCGGCCCCAGCGGCTCAGGTGGAGGCGGTAGTTCTCGTACTTTTCCAGCGGAGTGGAATTAAATACGCAGACCACGTCATGAGTCACGTGCACGGCTTCCACTCGCTCGACTTGCTCGCCGGCAGCACACCAGTAAAGCGAGTCCACATTCTGCAGAACCGTAAGCACCCGCTCTTCGGGCAGTTGCTCCCGCAGTACCTTAGGAAGGTGCCCGGGCGCCAGGTGGGACTCGCCAAACAGCACCATGATGACTGCGTTGGGATGACGTTGCCGGATCTCGCCGATCTTGTGGACGGCATGGCGGTCACGGGCTCCGATCTTGCGCAGGTCTTCCCGGGGCATGCAGTCCAGACCATAAATCCCCTCGGCGTGGTCGCGCGCGGTAACCAGCAGTTCGTAGAATGGGGTCCAGTCGTAACCCCAATCGAGGTCGAAGCGAATACGTTGCTGTAATTCTTTGTCATCAATCTCCCGCCGCCACCACTCATCGAGGATGTGCTGATCGCGGGAGAAAATGGTTTCCAGCCCCAGAACCACGGGACGGTCTCCGGGCTGGGCCCGCTCCTCGAACAGGGAGGCTGCGCAGCGCTGCGCGGCCGGCAGAGCGTGGTAGTCGCCGATCAGAACGATGTCAGCGCCGGCGATCTGTGCCTTGAGTTCCTCGCGATCAATAACGGATTCGTAAGAAGGGAAAGCTTGAGTGAAATCGCGCAGATATTTGCGGCGGCCGTTGGGATCGTTAACCCGGATCTCGCGCTCCACCCCAGCCAAGGCATGCAACTGCGCCTCACTGCGCCGCATACGTAGGTTGGTCGTGGATGCCATAGTTTCCGTCGTCGGTCGAATAACCAACGACTGCTTCTTGACTCTTCCGCTCCGCCCTCCCTATGCTCAAAGCTCCCTCGGAGCTCAACTTGCCTAGCCACCCACCGCAGAACCTGACCGTCGCCACGACCGGCGCCAGCGGCTCACTCTTTCTGAAGCAACTGCTCCTGGCCGTAGAGCGCGATCAGCGAGTGCAGACCGTCAATTTCATCGCCTCCGACAGCGCCTTGCGGGTGATGGCCGAGGAGCTCGGCCTGCGCGGCCGAAGCAACCTCGTCGGGCAAATTCTGGGCCCACCATCGACCAGACGATCGGGCACGTCAGCGCGCAAAATCCGTCAGCAGGCCAATGCCGATATCGGCGCCAACGTCGCCAGCGGCTCTTATCCGTTCGATGCAATGGTCGTAATCCCGTGCAGTATGGGTACGCTCGCCCGCATCGCCAACGGCATCGCATCGCAGCTGATTGAACGCGCTGCTGACGTCTGCTTGAAAGAGAGGCGCCCGCTCGTGCTCTGCGTCCGCGAGACGCCGCTCAACAAGATCCACATCCGAAATATGTACCGGGCTGCCGATACCGGCGCGACTGTGTTCCCGCTCATCCCTGCCTTTTACTTCCGACCATCCACCTTAGATGTCATGGCGCGCGAGTTCGCTTACCGCGTACTGGCTCATATCGGACTGCCTCAGCCTGACGCCTACCGTTGGAAAGGCTGAAAAATCTGCCGCTTACAAGACCTCGGCTACTTTTTGGGGAGACTTAGAGTGTAGGAACCCAAAGGGGAAGCAGGTAGATTCCTGTGGGACATGTACGGCAGAGAACCGCCAACGCCTCTATGACCAATTAATTTGACCATGGTATATAATAGTGGTCATGAAAGAGATTGCGATTTCTGAATTCAAGGCAAAATGCCTGGCGCTGCTTGACCAAGTACAGAAGACGAAGAAATCAATTCGCATAACTCGCTTTGGCAAACCGATAGCGGAGGTTGTCCCTGCTTCCCCAGCTCCGGCAACGGAATGGATGGGCTCGATGAAAGACACCATCGAAATTGTGGGCGACGTCGTCTCTCCCGCCAACCAGGAAAGCGATTGGGAGGTACTGCGGAATTGAAACTGCTCCTCGACACACACATCTGGCTTTGGAGCCTCCAGGACCCAAAACTACTGGGAAAGCGACTCCAGGAGGAATTGCGAGACCCGGTGAACGAGTTGTGGTTATCTCCCATCAGCACCTGGGAAGCGCTCACCCTGAATGCCAAGGGCAGGATCCGACTGCATGGAAATCTAGCGGACTGGGTGACGCGAGCCACAGCGCCCTTTCACGAAGCTCCGTTGACACACGAAATCGCACTTGCCGCCCGCCAATTGCCGCTTCTCCACCAAGACCCGGCTGACCGCTTCCTGGCCGCGACAGCTCAGGTACTGGATTTAACCCTGGTTACCGCGGATGCCGGATTGCTGGGGCTGGGAGAGATTGCGACGTTGGGAAATCGGTGAGCTTTCGCTTGCAGGAATCGGCGGACGGCGTCCCGCCTGGACGGGTTCGAGAGTTGTCCCTTTACAGCCTGGTGAGAATTCATTACTGTTTCGATCCCCACTTTCGTGCCGGTTGACGCGGCCGAGCATTTCGTACTAATGTGCGATTACACCGGAAAGGAGGTGGTCTGATGACAAGTTCTGATTCTAGTGGGAGTAGAAGACCAGGTGAGGTGGCTGAGACTTAGAGCGGTCGCTCTAAGAACCATCGCACGACTACCGGTGAATTAGGGTTGGATCCGCCCGGCGACGAGCTTTGCGCCGGGACCCGGAGTTAACCGAAGGGGCCACGTTAGAGTGACCACCTCTTGGTCAATCCCAAGCAGTCCACCGGGTGGCCCGCGTGATTGAAAAATGCGCGGGCCGTTCTATTTCTTGCGCTCCGCCTTACCGCTCCGGACTTCAGCTGGTGACATCGAATGAAGGGTACTCGTTCTCCAGCCAGTTATCCTGTGGGGCCGGTGCAGCTTCCTTTCAATCCAGAGCGTATGCTTACGTGGAGGATCATCCATGAAATCCACGCTTGCCGCGCTATTGCTGTCGCTGGTCGGGGTGATGTTCGCGTTGCCTTCATCATCTGGAGCACCCGAGAAAGCGATCATCGACCGGGAGTACTCCTGGGCGGGGGCGCAGCGAGACGGTAAAGCAGATGTGGTTGAGCCCATGTTGGCGGACAGTTTCGTCAACACGGACACTGACGGCCAAACTTACGGCAAGGCGCAGTTACTCTCCAATCTCAAGGGCGGCAAGTGGGAACAAAACGGAATCAGCGACGTAAAGGTGACGTTGTACGGCGATGCCGCCGTTGCCACCGGCGCGTGGCGGGGGAAAGGCATCGATGGTGACGGGACCAAGATTGATCGTGGCGAGCGCTGGACGGATACTTGGATAAAAACAGGCAATGGCAAATGGCAATGTGTGGCCAGTCAGCAGACCGCAACAAAGTGAGGGACCTCCCCGATAGTCAGATTTGTTTCCCACGCTTCATCGGCTAGCTTTTTCGAACCCTAACCGAATTACCTCGGCGGTATCCTCAGCCAACCCAAGCCTTCCGGCTTCCGCCGGGCTGAACCAGCAGACTTCAGCGGCATCGCCAGCGGCTTGCGGTTCTCCCGCTACCCGGCGGCAAAGAAAATCGACGAGGACATAGTGATAGTGCGTGCGCTGAGCTTCGTCTCGCAACACGCGGTCATAAACGCCCAGCAGCTCGGCTGGCTCCACAGTCAGACAGGTTTCCTCGCGCGCCTCGCGCACTGCGGCCTGGCGCAGGGTTTCTCCCAATTCCAGCACGCCTCCGGGGATGGACCACTCGCCAGCCAACGGCGGATGCCCGCGCTTGACCAGTAGTACGCGGCCATCGTCAATAATGACTGCGCCCACGCCCACGAGCGGTGAGTTGGGATACTCTCGTTTCATAGAGCTGTGCAGGCTTAGAAGAGCCAGCCGCTGAATTTCGAGGCCTCATGGTAAACCAGCCGTGCGCGAATGTACGCGGCGAGCCACTTATTGTCGAAATTGACCTCGGAGGCCGAATTTCATCGTCGCGAGGCTAGAATACATGCGTGTCCCTGGACGAATACAAGCGCAAGCGCCGCTTCGAGGAAACTCCCGAGCCGCCCCCCAAGCTAGAGAAAAAGTCACGCCACCGCTTCGTGGTCCAGAAGCACCGCGCCACCCGCCTGCACTACGACTTTCGCCTGGAGATGGAAGGCGTGCTTAAGTCCTGGGCTGTCCCCAAAGGCCCTTCACTCGATCCCGCCGACAAGCGCCTGGCCATGCAGGTGGAGGATCATCCCGTTTCCTACTTCGATTTCGAAGGCACCATTCCCGAAGGCAACTATGGCGCGGGCACGGTGATGGTCTGGGACGTGGGCACATGGGAGCCGCTGTCGCCCGAGCCGGTGAAAGGAAAATTCGCTCCTGGGACTGATGCAGAAGCCTCAGCCATGTTGAAAAAAGGGGATTTCAAATTCCGGTTGCACGGCAAGAAACTCAATGGCGATTTCGCCCTGATTCACATGCGCTCCCGCCGGCCCGGCACCAAAGGAACCGAGTGGCTGTTAATCAAGAAGCAGGACGATGCGGCGATGAAAGGCTACGACATCGATCAGTACGATGAATCGGTGCTTACCGGACGGAGCATGGCCGACATCGCGGGGGACCAGGGCTCGGCCCAGTGGACCAGCAGCCGTCCGGCGTCGCGCGGAGCGGTGAAGGCGCCGTGGCTGGCTGATGCGATTGCGAAATTCGATAAGAAGAAGAGCAAGGCAAGACTAACCACAGAGGACACCGAGGACACGGAGGAAGGCCGAGGGGGGGAAAAAGCAAGAGCCGGGCGGACCAGACCTGAGCGCAAACGCGAGTCACTGATACAGGTGGAAGTCGACGAGAATTCCTCAGTGGCCTCTGCGTCCTCCGTGGTTAAGAGTTTGGAGGGCGCGGTCATGCGGCCCATGGCGACCGCGGTTCACCCAATGCTGGCCACGTCCATCGAGAAACCCTTCGACGATCCGGAGTGGCTGTTTGAAATCAAGTGGGACGGCTATCGCGCGGTCGCATTCATCGCAAGGGGCAAAGTTCGCCTGGTGTCACGCAATCAGAACGACCTCACCGCACAGTTTTCTGAGCTGCACAATCTGCCCAGCTTCATCAAGGCGGAGACCGCTGTTATTGACGGTGAAATCGCGGCCCTCGACCAAAAAGGCCGTTCGTCGTTCAGCTTGATGCAGCAGCGTACGGGCATTCGCAAGGGCGGCCGGCGCACCGCCGCCTCTCGCGGGGATATTCCGGTGTTGTACTACGTCTTCGATCTGCTCTATCTGGACGGATACGATCTCCGCCGGGTCCCGTTGGAGCAGCGCAAAAACGCGCTGGCACAAATCGTCGACCAGGCTGGCCCCGTCCGTTACTCCGACCACTTTACACAGGGTATGGCGCTGTTCGATGCGGCGAAGCAAAAAGGGTTGGAAGGCATTCTCGCCAAGCGCCGGGGCAGTTTCTACGAAGAGCGCCGCAGTCGTGAGTGGCTCAAGATCAAAATCACGCAGACGCTGGACTGCGTTATCGGCGGCTACACCGATCCCGAGGGCAGCCGGCTATATTTCGGCTCAATCGTGCTTGGTCTATACGACAAGGCGGGAGATCTTATTCACGTAGGCCAGGCCGGCAGCGGGTTTGACCAGGCAACGCTCAAGCAAGTCTGGCAGGTACTTAAGAAGCTGGAGACGAACCGCAGCCCCTTCCCCCACGGAGTGGAAGCGCTGCGAAAAGTGCACTGGGTAAAGCCTGATCTGGTTGCGGAAATCAAGTTCTCGGAATGGACCCATGAGACCGCGGAGGGTGGCATGAAGCTGCGGGCACCCGTTTTCCTTGGCCTGCGCAAGGACAAAGATCCCAAGGAATGTACCTTCCAGCAATAGCCGGTGTTCAAAAAAGAACGTCCGGATCGCAATCTAGAACGAGAACTTGGCCGAGAACTGCAACTGCCGCGGGTTGAACATCGTTCTTGGCGTGCCGAAGAGCGGATTCGGCGCCGGAGCTCCTCCATTGGTTGCGC
>JBGQIG010000021.1:0-15370 GCA_041498365.1 Terriglobia bacterium
AGCGGCACGCCGACTTCCTCGAGGCGCAGATCCATGCCATCAAGGAAATGGGGATTGGCATTTACCTGTCGCAACAACTTCAGGCACAGTAAAGCCGTTAGTCGGCCGCGTGGAGGTCCATCTCGCCCGTGCTAGCGCGCGTGTGCAGTCTCTAGGCTCACTTCATGCCCACATTGTGGAAAGTTGAAAACTCCTTCGGCGCTCGCGTCCGATTACGGGCGAGTCACGGGCAACCCGGAAGTAATCCGGCGGAACAAAAGAGGCTGGTGGAAGAAGAATCTGGATTGTTGACGTAAACAGGCCATTACAGTCACAACCCGGTCAATGAGTGTAATCGCGATATTTCAACAACGAGCAATCAGAGGACAGAACTAACAACGCCCAGCAGAGTCTAGCCGCTTCGTTATTCAAAACTCTCTCCTAACCGTTCCCGCTATAATCAATCGGCGCTTTGGGTTCCTATGAGTAAAGACAAACCTCTTGGGATGGACCGTCCCATTTCCCGCCGCGATTTCCTGGATGGAGTGGCCCTCACCATTGGCGGTACCCTGATTTCTTCCGCCGCCCTGGCTTTCAACGAATCGCCCCGAGCCCCCGAAAAGGCGCCCGACTACTATCCCCCAGCCTTGACCGGCATACGCGGCAACCATGAGGGCAGCTTTACCTACGCCCACCAGCTCCGCGATGGCGAACCCTGGGACGCCGCCGGCAAGCCGGAAAGCACTGGTGAAACCTACGACCTGGTCATCGTGGGAGCCGGCATCAGCGGTCTCGCCGCCGCGTATTTCTATCGCAAGAGCGCCGGCAGCAAGGCCCGCATCCTTATTCTCGATAATCACGACGACTTCGGAGGCCACGCCAAGCGCAATGAGTTTCGCGTCGGCAATCGCACCCTGCTGGCCCACGGCGGAACTATGTCCATCGAGCGGCCCGCTGAGTACAGCAAGGTTGCGATGGGCCTGCTCACCGACCTCGGCATCGACATGAAGCGCTTCTACCAGGCCTATGATCGGAAGCTCTACAACAAACTCGGCACTGCGATGTTCTACGACCGCACTACCTTCGGAGAAGATCGCCTGGTTGCCGGGCTGGGCAAGACGCCGTGGCCCGAATTCCTGGCCCAGTCCCCGCTATCCGAAGCCGTTCGCCGGGACATCGCCCGCGTCTACACCGAGAAGAAGGACTATCTCGCCGGCCTGAACCGCGAGCAGAGGATCGAGCGTCTTCGCAAGATCAGCTACGCTGACTTCCTGACCCAGATCTGCAAAGTCACTCCTGACGCGCTGCCGTTCTTCCAGACCTACACCCATGACCTTTTCACCGTGGGCATCGACGCTGTTCCCGCTCTCTATTGCTATATGAGCGGCGACGACTACGGGGCCATCACCTATCCCGGGTTCGACGGCCTCAACCTGGGAGGCCCGCCCGAAAGAGAGCCCTACATCTTTCATTTTCCTGACGGCAATGCCTCCATCGCCCGCATGCTGGTCCGCACGCTTGTGCCCGGCTCCATCCCCGGCCACACCATGGACGACATCGTTACCGCGCGCGCCGACTACACCCGTCTCGACCAGTCCGGCTCGCCGATCCGCATCCGCCTCAACAGCACGGTTGTCCACGTCAGCCACCTCGGACCGGCTGGTGATCCCAAAGAAGTCGAGATCGCATACATGCGCGGTGGCAAGTTGCAAAGCGTGCGCGCACAGAATTGCGTTCTCGCCTGCTACAACGGCATGATCCCGTACCTCTGCCCCGAACTCCCGGGCAAACAAAAAGAAGCGCTCTCCTACCTGGTGAAGGCGCCGCTTGTTTACACCCACGTTGCCATTTCCAATTGGACCAGTTTCCACAAGCTTGGCATTCACCAGATCGTGTCTCCTGGCAGTTATCATTGCTTCACAGCCCTCGATTACCCCGTCAGCCTGGGCGAATATCGCTTCCCCAGCAATCCGGAAGAACCGATGGTTCTGTTCATGCTCCGGACTCCCTGCAAACCCGGACTTCCCGCCCGCGATCAGCATCGTGTCGGACGCGCTCAGCTGTTGACCACCAGTTTCACCACCTTCGAGGGCAATATTCGTGAGCAGTTGGGAAACATGTTGGGATCGGCTGGCTTTGATCCGGCCCGCGACATCCAGGGCATAACCGTAAATCGCTGGGCCCACGGCTACGCTTACAGTCCCAACCCGCTCTTTGATCCGGAGTGGAGAGAGGAAGATAGGCCGTGGGTGGTAGGACGGCAGGCGTTTGGCCGTATTGCCATCGCCAATTCCGATGCCGGTGCTACGGCCGAAACCGACGCCGCCATCGACGAGGCGCATCGCGCTGTCCATGAAATCCTAAAGAAAGCTTGACGAAGGACACCAGGCGGTTATAGCGACCCGGCTATGGGTATACACTTGTCGCGGGTAAGCAACAATCGAACCGTGAGGAAACGATGCGGGCTGTATTTCTTGCTGCTGTTCTGTTCCTTTCGTACCTGGCGCAGGCCCAGTGGGGCGACATCCTGAAGAAGGCCGATGAGACACTGAACCAGCGCAGCACAGCGGGACTTACTAACGACAAAATCATCGCGGGACTCAAAGAAGCACTGCAGGTAAGCACCGGCAAGGCGGTTGCGCTGACCGGGAAGCCAGATGGCTTTCTGAAGAACCAGGCCATCAGGATTCTGTTGCCACCGAAACTGGAGACGCTTGGGAAGGGCATGCGAATGCTCGGCATGGGCGCGAAGGTGGACGAGTTGGAAGTGAGCATGAACCGCGCCGCGGAGCAGGCGACACCGCAGGCAAAGCAAATTTTCATCGCCGCAGTAAAGAAGATGAGTTTTGACGATGCACGCAAGATTCTAACCGGCGGTGATACGGCGGCCACCGAATACTTCAAGCGCACCAGTGCAGAGGACCTGACGGCGGCATTCTCGCCCATCGTACATCGCTCCATGGAGCGAGTTGGGGTGGTGGAACAGTACAATCGCGTGCTGGCGAGCGCCCCGGCTGGCAGCGCACTGACGGGGCGGTTCGATCTGAATAAGTACGTCGTCGGAAAGACGCTCGACGGTCTGTTTCTGATGCTGGGGGAAGAAGAGAAGAAAATTCGCAAGGATCCGGCGGCGCAGACTACTTCATTGCTGAAAGAAGTGTTTGGCAAGAGATAACTTCGCTTCCCAGCCGCGCATCTTGTTTTCAGCACTGAACCCCGCCCACAGGCAAATCCTGACAACTAATTGCTGTTGTCAAGCCAACTTTCGTGTAGTGCTCTTCTGACCTCTCTCCTCTCACCGCAGATTCCCATTTGGAAAAAGAAAATCGCATTCGCTCCCGCCCGTCACTGCAAGCGAGTCCCAGCCCGTGATAGTCGTGTGATTGGCGGTTTCCCCTGCTCCCAGGGTGGCTATGAAGTTTTGCGTTCACTCTCACGTGCTTGTGTATCTGATGTTTTTTGCCGCGCTGGCTTCCGGTCAGGGCGCAGACATTCGTTCTGAATCCGACCCACTAACCGGGCCAGACCATGACCAACCGCGTAAGCGTGAGTTTTGGTTCCGGCGTGGGCGCACTAGTCCGGGCCAGTCGGCGGCTGGGCTGCGCCTCCGTGCTCATTGGCAAAAGATGCAGTTGCGGGAGCTAAGAACAGCGCGGGCTCACGCAGCGGCAGCACGTGCAGTAGCGCAGGTCGCGTCCGGCACTCAATGGACGCCCCTGGGGCCTGCGCCCCTGGCCTCCGACGCAAGCGGATTTGGGGTGCAGGATTATGGCTGGGTGGCTGGCCGCGCCACTGCCGTCGTTATCGATCCCGCCGACGGCACCGGGAACACGGTGTACATCGGCGGGGCCTACGGAGGAGTATGGAAGTCCACCAATGCCGGACCGCTCAGTCCGAATCCTTCAAGTGTTACTTGGAGTCCTGTGACCGACAACCAACCCACGCTCGCGGTGGGTTCGATCGCTGTCCAGCCCCAGTTAAGCGGCCCTGACCCTTCCAAGAGCGTGATCCTGGTGGGCACAGGAGAGACGAACAGTTCAAGCGACTCCTATTATGGCCTGGGCATTCTGCGTTCGCCGGATGCCGGCAACACCTGGAATCTGATTTCGCAGGACAACTCTGGTGCGCATTCTTTTGCCGGCCTGGGCTTCGGCAGGATCGCATTCAGCACGGTGAACCCCAACCTGGTTGTGGCCGCCGCCGCGGGAACGGCTCAGGGAGTGACCGAGGGACGGGAGGATCCGGTAATCACGAATCGCGGACTTTACTATTCCACTGACGGGGGACAGTCCTGGAACTATGCGACCGTCAAGGATGCAGGTCTGGTCATTAGCCCGAGCTCCGCGACTTCGGTTGTGTATAACGCAACGGCAGGACAGTTTTTTGCCGCGATACAGTGGCATGGCATTTATTCCTCGAACGACGGAGCCAACTGGACCCGCCTGAACAACCAGCCCGGCGGGTTGAGCCCGGTCACCTGCCCCGCGACCCCCACCACGTCGACCTGCTTGTTATATCGCGGAGAGTTTGCCGTCGTGCCTGGGCGCAACGAAATGTATTTCTGGTACGTGGACGGAAACAATCTTGACCGGTTGATCTGGCAGACTAAGAACGGTGGCAGCACATGGACCCAACTCAACCATGACGGCATCACCGATTGCGGTGACTTGTTGGGTGGCTGTGGGACCGAGCAGGGTACTTACAACCTGGAGCTGGCGGCGGTTCCTAACGGACAAGCCACAGACCTGTATGCGGGGGCGGTGAACCTGTTCAAGTGCAGAATTACCAGCCTCTCCACCGGTTGTGGCGGCAGCCCGCCGGACACTTTCATCAATCTCACTCACGTTTTTGGTTGTCCGCCCAATTTCAGCTCGATTGCCCATGTTCATCCCAACCAGCATGCGCTGGCCTTCCTGCAGGTCAACAGCAATACCCAGGTCGTCATGTACTTCGCGAACGATGGCGGAATCTACCGCGCCCTGGATGGCTATACCGGACTGGCCACCGGCACCTGTGGCGGCAGCAACCAGTTCGACAGTCTGAATGAGACCCTGGGCTCGATCACCCAGTTCGTGTCTTTTTCGCAGCATCCTACCGATCCAAATACGATTCTGGGAGGGGCGCAGGGCAACGGTTCTCCAGCCACCAGTACATCGCAAAGCAGCACCACATGGCTGAATGTGAATGCCGGCGACGGCGGCTACAACGAGATCAATCCAGACAATCCTGCCGAATGGTTCACCTCCAATACCGACGTAAGTATCCAGCGGTGCCTCTTCGGAGTTGACTGCCGGGTGCAGGACTTCAATAACCGGCTGGTGGTCTCCAATGCCACCGTGGGAGGCGATACCGGGCCGTTTTTCACCCCCTTCATTCTGGATCCGCAAAATTCGGGAGAACTCGTCGTGGGGACCTGCCGGGTGTGGCGCGGGGCCACGGAGGGCAGCGGATTCTCCGTCCTGACCAATAACTTCGACACCGGAGGTACAGAAAGCTGCACCGGCGGCGAAGTGAACATGGTGCGAGCGCTGGCTGCGGGCGGCATCAAGAGCACCGGCGGATTCTCCAACGTGATGTATGCGGGAACCGATGGCCTTGGCCCCATCATCGCCACCGGAGGCCGCATATGGGTCGCAACGAATGTGAGCGGTGGACCCGGAGCCTGGTTTGACCGTACAGGGTCGACCAATCCGTTCGGGTTCCCCATCTCGGGGGTAGCCGTCGACAGATCGGACGCCACGGGCAAGACCGCCTACATGACCATCATGGGTTTTCACGTCTCCCATATCTGGAAGACGACCAACGCAGGTATCTCCTGGACAGATTTCACCGAAGCTCTACCCGACGCGCCCGCCAATGCGGTGCTGGTAGATTCGGCGGCGAGCACAGTCTATGCAGCCACCGACGTAGGGGTTTTCGCCAGCAGCACCACCAGTCCCGCCTGGACTGAGGTCGGGCCGGCGGCGGACAGCGGCCAAACCGGATACTTGCCCAACGTCGCAATCACGGCCCTGCGCATGTTCGATTCCGGTGGAACCAAGAAGCTGCGCGCTTCCACCTATGGCCGGGGCATTTGGGAATTCACTCTTGCCGCGGCGCCAGATTTTCAATTCGCGTCCCCTGATAGTGTTGTGACCGCGTTTGCCGGGCAGACCGCCGCCTTCACCGCCACGCTGCGGGGTCAGAGTGGCTACAACAGTGACGTCACCCTAAGTTGCACGCGCCGGGCAACGCTACCGCCGCCATCCTGTTCCGTAACCCCGTCCAGGCTGACACCGACAAGCGCGGGTTCAGCGTTCAGCGTGAGCGCCAGCGGTCCCGTCGGCGATTACTTGTTTAATGCTCACGGCGTGGGCAGCGACACGAATACGGTTATCCGCGACTTCTCTCTGACGCTGCACGTGGTGGACTTTGCTCTGACCGCGCCGGCGCCGGGAAGCCTGACCATGAATCAGTCCAGCGTTTCCGGGCCAGTGGCATTTCAGGTAACGGCGGCGGGGGCGTTCAGCGACGCTGTAATTCTTTCCTGTGGCGGATTGCCAGCCGGCGCGGCTTGCAGCTTCCAACCATCAGGTTCGCTGAGTCCGATTTCCGGCAGCCCAGCGCCCGTGACCTTGACCATAAGCACTGCCGCAACCACGCCCACCGGGACTTTTACGATCACGATCAACGGATCGGTAACGGGCGGCCCGACCAGAACGCAAAATCTCTCGCTGACGGTGAACGCCGGCAGCACCAACAATCCGGACTTCGCGGTGGCAATCAGCAATCCGTCGTTAACGGTAAACCCGAACGAATCTGCCGTGTTTAACGGCACCCTCACAGCTTCCGGCGGGTATAGCAGCGCGGTAAACCTGATCTGTTCAGGAAGCGTGCCACTAACCTGCGCGGCTTCACCTGCGAGGCTCACCCCCACAATGGCGGGCGTGGCCTTCACGGTGACGACGACCAGCGATGTGCAGCACAATTACAACTTCAACATCGTCGCCACCGGAACCGACGCGGCACACCTCACTCATTCGGTGGCGGTCGAACTCATTGTCGGCTTCAATTTTGCCGTAAACAACAATTCCTCCGCCCAGACCATCCAGGCGGGCCAGACCGCCAGCTACAACCTGGATGTAGTTCCCCTGGGAAACGGAAGCATCTTCCCCGGCAACGTAAGTCTGTCGTGCTCCAGTTCCGGCCTACCCCAGTTGAGCACATGCTCATTCACGCCGACCCAGGTGTCATTCGGGAGTGGGGATACGAACGTGTTGTTGAGTATCACGACGACCGCGGCCAGCCCTACGATCTCTCGAATGCCGGAGCCGCCGAATGTGCTGTGGCATGGCGCGGGATTCTCGGTGGCCGGCGTGGTGCTGGCTTTCGGTCGATTGAAGAAGTCTCCCCGGCGGCGGCGGAAGATGTCTCTGCCGCTTGTACTCCTGGGCATGGTACTGGCCCTGCTTGTCGCTTGCGGCGGAGGTAGTAGCGGAGGCGGCGCAGGCGGCGGAGGCGGTGGCGGCGGTGGTGGTGGTGGTGGGGGTGGCGCGGGTCATCCGGGAACTCCTCCGGGAAATTACACCATCATCGTCAACGGCGTGGTCGGCTCGGTCACGCGTAGCGCACAGGCGACACTGACGGTGCAATGAGCTGTGGATCTGGGCGGAGCTCAAGCGACAATGTATAAAGTGTATGGCTTCGTCCCCGCGCCACCATGCCTGATCAGCCTTTCGACATCGTAATCATCGGTGGAGGAATTGTAGGTCTCTCGACCGCGATGCACGCCATCCGTGCCTTGCCGCAACTTCGACTGCTGCTGGTCGAAAAGGAAGACGCGGTTGCACGTCACCAGAGCGGACACAACAGCGGGGTGATTCACTCCGGCGTCTACTACAAACCTGGATCGCTGAAGTCGAAGCTTTGTGTCGAAGGGGCCGCGGCCATGGTGAGCTTTTGCCGTGAACACAATTTGCCGCATGAGATTTGTGGGAAGGTCATCGTAGCCACCCGCGAAGACGAAATCCCGGGCCTCAAGCTGCTGCTGGAGCGCGGACAAGCCAACGGGCTCACCGGACTGCGGCTACTGCAGCGGGAGGAGCTGCGTGAGGTCGAACCTCACTGCGGCGGCCTGCTTGGGCTGCAGGTGCCCAGCGCGGGGATCACCGACTACGCGGCGGTGTGCGGAAAGTACGCGGAGATTGTGTCTGCCCAGGGTGGAACCATAAGCACCACAACGGAAGTTAGAGGAGTGGTGCGGCGGGGCAAGGACAAAGAAATGATCGTCGAGACTCTCCGCGGAGAGTTTCGGGCCAAATACGTGATCAACTGTGCCGGACTGCACAGCGATCGCGTCAGCCGGATGGCTGGTCAGAAACCGGAAGTCAGGATCATGCCCTTTCGTGGGGAATATTACGAGCTGATTGCCGAGAGAGCGCATCTGGTGCGGGCGCTCATCTATCCCGTACCCGATCTGAGATTCCCTTTTCTTGGCGTGCACTTCACCCGCCGGATCCAGGGCGGGGTGGACGCTGGGCCGAACGCGGTGCTGGCTTTCAAACGGGAAGGCTACAAGCGCACCGATTTCAGCCTGCGGGACTTCACCGGGACGCTCACCTATCCCGGCTTCTGGCACATGGCGGAAAAATACTGGCGGGACGGTGCCAGCGAATTCTATCGCTCATTGAGCAAGGATGCGTTCGTGAAGGCGCTGCAGCGGCTGGTGCCGGAGGTCGTGAGTTCCGATCTGGTTGCCGACGGCTCCGGGGTCCGCGCCCAAGCGGTGCGCCCGGATGGATCACTGGTGGACGATTTTCACTTCGTGCAGACGGAAGGGATGTTGCATG
The DNA here is from genome assembly GCA_041498365.1 of Terriglobia bacterium. GTDB lineage: Bacteria > Acidobacteriota > Terriglobia > Terriglobales > Acidobacteriaceae > JAIQFF01. The sequence continues at coordinate 8,808 of JBGQIG010000021.1, forward strand.
TGTGGAACGTTCCCTCGCCCGCGGCGACAGCTTCGCTGCCCATCGGAAGATATATTGTTGAGATTGCGAGGAACGGTTTCCAAAGCACTTGAGCGGGTTGCCGAAATTTCGTCGGGTAAAGTTTGGCCGGAAGGTCAAGGAAAAGTCGATGCACGACCTTTTTGTCGTCACCTGGAAACCTGCCCTGCAACGCTTGACTGTCAATTTGGCCGTCCAGGCCGGCAGGCGCTCTACATCTGGTTAGCATGGCTCAATAAACCTCCCCTAAATTCTGCTCGATGACGTAGTATTGCGCGCGGAGGTAACAATGCGAAGAGCTCTGTTGGTCGTGTGTTTGTCTTGTCTGCTGACGTCGCTTGCTGGGGCACACAGACGAAGATGTCCAGCACCATCAAGTGCGGAAAATACAGCGTAGAGCAGATGGTTCCGGCGGGCGACCATCCCAACCATTCCTTCGGCGTAGAACAAGGCAGTTGCACCTCGTCGAAACCCTGGACGATTGCCGGTCTCGCTGGTAAAGAAGGTGTGGGCGCGAGTACCTCAGAAGTGAACGGCGCAGTTACCAGGAGTCGTGGTGTGTATGTGGAAACCATGGAGAACGGGGATAAGGCTCATTACCGTTATGAGTTAACCGCCACTACGAAGGATGGTCAGGTACAGATCACCGGACACAAGTGGCAACTGGTGGGAGGTACAGGCAAGTTGAAGGGCGCAAAGGGACAAGGTACCTGCACGGGCAGCGGAACCGCCGAAGCCGGGGTGACGTACGAGTGCGAGGGTGAATACACGTCTCCGAAGTAGGCGTTGTAGTGAAGTGACTTCAGAGCCGCCCTGCAAGGGGTGGCTTTTGTGTTTGGCGCATTGGTGGAAGTGGGCTTTGGTTGGGGGTTCTAAGGCAGCTCGACCTGCAGTACCAAAGAGATTCCACGGCACGCGTACAAGCGTTAGCCAAGCTTGAAGCAATTGGAAAATGGCTCGTTGCCGGCGTCCATGGACCATGAAACGGTACAATTGCGGGCGAGAGGTTGCTCCACTTCCAAATATCGGTATTTGGGATTAGACCGGAGTTAACCACAGAGGACACGGAGGACACAGAGTTATGGGGTTCGATCTTTCCGGCAAACGGGTAGCGGTGCTGGGCGCCGGCAAAATGGGCGGAATTCTGCTCAAGGCCTTGCTGGAGAAAGGACAGCTTTCTCCCAAGTCGACCTTTGCCACGGTCCAGCATGAGGAGCGGGCCCTCGCGCTGGCGGAAAAACTGGGCGTCTCGGTTGGCACCGATAATCTGGCAGCGGTGCGCAACGCCGACATCATTTTTGTTTGTGTGAAGCCACAAGTGGTGCAGGAAGTAATGGAACAGATCCGCCCTAATGTTTCCAGCAAACAGCTCATCATATCCGTGGCGGCCTCGGTGCCCACCAGTCAGATCGAAAGAGCGCTGGGCAGCGACGTGGCGGTGGTTCGGGCCATGCCCAACACACCCTGCGTGCTGGGTTGCGGCATGACCGCTCTGTGCAAGGGCAAGTTTGCCAATGCGCACCACGTGGAAACTGCGTGCGCACTGTTCAACGTCGTGGGAAAAACCGTGGTAGTGGACGAAAAGCACATGGACGCCGTCACCGGGCTTTCGGCCAGCGGTCCCGCATACATCTACATCATCCTGGAATCACTGGCGGAAGCGGGCGTAAAGGTGGGCTTGCCTCGGGATGTAGCCACGCTGCTGGCCGCCCAAACGACGCTGGGAGCAGCGACCGTGGTGTTGGAGACCGGCGATCATCCTGCACTGCTGAAAGACGCGGTAACCACTCCGGCAGGGTGCACCATCGATGGAATTATGGAGCTGGAGGAAGGTAAGCTACGCGTCACACTTATCAAAGCGGTGGTCAAAGCAGCACAGAGAGCCAAGGAACTGGCCTACGGATAGTCACGACAGCTACGGCAGCGCGAAGTTCACCGTGATCCGGGTCTCAAACTCGACCGGCTGACCTTTGAGATGGTGAGGCTGGAAGCGCCATTGCCGCACTGCGTCCTCCGCAGCTTTGACCAGGTGAGGGTCGCCGCTAATCACTTTAAGTTCTCGCACTGAGCCATCCGTTCCTACCCAGGCATTGAGCACGACCGGACCCTGGATGTTCTGTTGCCTGGCTTCTTCCGGATATTTGGGGTCGACTCGCTCCAGCACATAACTTTCCGCCCCAGGAGGAACGGGAGCATCCGATGAATCGTCTTCCCGCCTGGCCGCAGATTGAATGGCACCAGGCTCGGCCACGGGAAGAGCTGTCTTTCCCGGTGGCGCCATCCGAAACACAACTTTGCCGTGTTCGTACACCACCAGGCCACCGACCAGCTCGGCCGCTTCAACCTTCGGCTTCGCAGCCGGTTTTGACGGGGCAGCCGTTGGAGCAACCGGTTTGGCTAAACCCGCTGGTTGCTCGACCGGGGGCGGAGCCGCCGGCCTCTCCGGAGTCACTTGCGCCGTGGCCTGCGCCGCTTCCGGGATCATGGGGAGCTGGGTTGGGGCTCGATTGACCGCCATGCTCCAGCCCACACGACCCACCATCCAGCCCAGGAGAACCGCCAAACCAATGACCGCCGCAGTCAGAGCGGTTGTACGATAATCGCGACCACGGATTCCCGTATCCTGCTGCTCCAACTCATTCGAGGTTTCATGCGCTACCAGTTCTGGCTGCACTGAATCCACAAAATCCGGAGAATCCTCGTCGAGCGGTACAGTAGAGACCTCCGGTACCGGCGTCCAGGTTCCACCTGCAACAGCTTCACGCACGGCGTCCGAAATCTGGCCGCAGAAGGATTGCAGCATCTCGATATCAGGATCGCTGAAAGCGCGGGGGACGGAAGAAAACACTTCAAGAACGCCGCACAGTTTTTCGCCTTCCAGTACAGGAAGCGCCAGGATCGATCGGATCTCAAGATCGCGGCAGGCAATCGCATTGACCCGGGGATCGGCCAGGGTATCGTCGCAGAGTTGCATCTCGCGGCTCTGGATGCAGGTACCAGAAAGGCCGGAGCTCGTGTTCAGGTAAGACCCAACACTGGGAGCCGTGTCACCAGAAGCGGCGCGGCAAATCATCTTGTCGCCACTAGCCACAGCAATCACAGCTCCACTGGCGGCGGTGACCACGCGGGCCTCTTCCAGAATGTCGTGTAGCCGCAGGTCGAGGGCAAAATCGGCGGGCAAGTCTTCCTGGCGTGAAGCTGCCAAATCGTCGGTGGACGATATCCCATGCTCCGGGGAGTCCGGTTCAAACCATTCAGGGCCGCTAGTGCGGGAGGGAACGACGCGGGGATAGCGGGTTGAGTCAGGCTTCAACATGGGTTACGAGCCCTGCCTGTGACCCGGGCGGCGCGGGATGAATAGAAAGTGTAATTGAGCGCAGTTTGGCTTGAAAGCACCATCTTGTCAACACAAATGAACTATGGGTAATTCATTCAAAACAAGTAATTTATCGATAGCGGAAATTGACCTTCTCACTGCGCTCGGGACTCCCGCCCGTCCCCGGATCCCCAATCCAATCTTCGCGGTGTACACTTCCCCGGCAAGACATCTGCCGTGTGACAAGGAAAAAAGGGCTGACAGTTTCGAGTACAAGCTCGACGTCTCCGGCGCCGCTTTCGCGGTCCGACCAATGGCATGCGGTGACGGCCAGTTTCTTAGGCTGGACCCTGGACGCGTTTGATTTCTTCGTCGTCGTCTTCCTGGTGGATACGCTGGCGGTTCAGTTCCACGTCGGCAAGAGCGCCATCGTGTGGACCATGACCGCAACCCTCGCCATGCGGCCGGTGGGCGCAGTCGTGTTTGGATTGCTCGCCGATCGCTACGGACGCCGCAAGCCATTTATGGCGAATGTGGTTTTCTTTTCCGTCGTCGAACTGCTCTGCGGATTTGCTCCGAACTACATCGTGTTTCTAATCTTGCGCACCATCTACGGCATTGGGATGGGCGGCGAGTGGGGAGTCGGGGCTTCGCTTGCCATGGAGAGCGCGCCGGCAAAGTGGCGTGGATTCTTATCCGGAATCGTACAGAGTGGATATTCCATCGGCTACCTGCTGGCGGCGGTGGCGGCGCGGTGGGTGCTGCCGGCCTGGGGATGGCGGGCCATGTTCTGGGTGGGAGGCGCTCCGGCGCTGCTGGCCTTCTACATCCGTTTCCGGGTACGCGAGTCGGAGGCCTGGAAACAGCATCGGGCGCCCACCGTGGGAGCGATTCTGCGCACCGCCAGCGGTCATTGGAAGATATTTCTTTATCTCGTCCTCCTCATGACGCTCATGATGTTCCTCTCCCATGGCAGTCAGGATCTTTATCCGGATTTCCTGAAATCGGCGCGCGGGCTCAGCCCCCACGTGGTCGCCTATCTTGTGATTCTGTTCAACGTGGGGGCGGTGCTGGGAGCCATCCTGTTCGGGCATCTTTCAGAGAGTATGGGCCGTCGCCGCAGCATGATCCTCGCGCTGTTTCTATCGCTGGCCATGATCCCGGCCTGGACCTTCGGCGGATCACTGCCGACTCTGGCGATCGGAGCTTTCGTGCTGCAGGCGGGCGTCCAGGGCGCCTGGGGAATTATTCCCGCGCACCTGAATGAACTCTCTCCTGACACGGTTCGTGGGCTCATGCCTGGCTTCGCCTACCAGTTGGGCATTCTCATCGCTGCTCCGGTCAACAATGTTGTGTACGCTCTGCGCAAGCCGCTGGGATACGCCTGGGCCCTGGCCGCTTTTGAAATCGCGAACGTTGCGCTTTTGATGACCGTCATAGGGCTGGGATCGGAACGCAAAGGAAAAGATTTTTCGCGCGCGGACAGTACCGAATTGAACAGGTGACCGCCGTCACTTCATCCATCTCAGGAAAGCTGCTAAAGTAGTTTGATTACTGCTACTTTCAGGGAGCGAGCGGGTTCGCGCTCTGTAGCCGGAGTATTCTTGATGCAAATTGCAATCGTCGGTTCGGGCTACGTTGGCCTGGTGGCAGGGGCATGTTTTGCCGACATCGGCCACAACGTGATTCTGGTAGACATCGATCAGGCTAAATTGGCTGCTTTGAAGGCCGGACATGTCCCGATTCACGAGAATTTCTTGCCTGAACTGTTGGAAAGGCACCGCGATCGCAGGTTGACTTTTTCCGACGACCTGCAGAAAGCGGTCCGCGCCAGCAAGGCGATTTTCATCGCCGTGGGCACCCCCCCGACAGAACAGGGCGAAGCGGACCTGTCATTTGTCGAGTCGGTGGCGCGCAGCACGTCCGGCGCGCTCAATGGTTACACCGTGGTGGTAGAGAAAAGCACCGTCCCTGTGTACACCAGCGATTGGATCCGGAAGATCATTCTCCGGAACGCTGCGGCTCCAGATTCTTTTGACGTCGCGTCCAACCCGGAATTCCTGCGGGAGGGCACCGCGGTCACCGACTTCCTCTATCCCGATCGCATCGTGGTAGGTGCGGACAGCGAACGTTGCGCTGCGGTGCTGCGCGAAATTTACGCGCCTTTGACCGACGGCAGTTACTACCAGCGAAAGGATGCCATTCCAGCTCCGGACCGGGCACGGATTCCTCCTCCCTTGATCATTACCAGCGCGAAGAGCGCGGAACTGATCAAGCACGCGTCCAACGCCTTCCTGGCTATGAAGATCTCGTTCATTAACGCTGTGGCGTCCATTTGTGAATCGGTGGGAGCGAACGTACAACAGGTTTGCCAGGGGATCGGGACCGACAGCCGCATTGGTCCACGCTTTCTGAATCCCGGAATCGGCTACGGCGGTTCTTGCTTCCCCAAAGATCTGATGGCGTTCCGCGCGGTGGCGCGGGAGTGTGGATACGAGTTCCGGCTGCTGGACGAGGTCATGCGCATCAATGAGGACCAGCGCCAACGTTTTCTGCGCAAAGTGCGCACCGCCTTGTGGACATTGCGGGGAAAGCGTTTGGGCGTGCTGGGCCTGGCTTTCAAGGGCGGCACGGACGACATCCGGGAATCACCCGCCATTCTGCTGGTGCAGGCGCTGCTGCAGGAGGGATGCCGGATTGCGGCCTACGACCCGGCGGCAGCGGAGCGGGCCCGCGAGGTTCTGAACTCCAACACGGAGTTTGTGAGCGATCCCTACGAGGCCGCCAGCGGCGCCGATGCGCTGCTGATTTTGACGGAGTGGGAGGAGTTTGCCGCTCTCGATCTGGATCGTCTGCTCAAGCAGTTGAAGTATCCGATTGTGATCGATGGCCGCAACCTCTACGATCCCGACGCCATGGCTGCTCGCGGGTTCACTTACTACAGCGTTGGCCGGCCGGCAGCGACTCCCGCGGCTCCTCCGGCGAGCCCAGCGCCCGCTCCGGCAAGGAAAATCAAGAAATCATGAACCGGCAACGCGCCCTGGTGACTGGCGGAGCCGGATTCCTGGGCTCGCATTTGTGTGATGCGCTGCTGGCTGAAGGTTATTCCGTCATCGTGGCCGATAACTTTCTCACCGGCAGACAATCGAACCTCGATCACCTGCGCACCGAAACTCGATTTGAACTGCAGCAAATCGATATCAATGAGCCGTTTGACTGCGGCGAGGTG